>CAZDKV010000008.1:0-11822 GCA_964506125.1 uncultured Candidatus Nanopelagicus sp. | reverse complement strand
GTTCATGCACAACTGCAGGTGCAAAAGCAAAAATTGGTAAAAATGATTATGTTTGCGCAAAGAATCCATTCTTTAACACTACAAAGCTAACCTGGGTTTGGGATGGATGTATTGAATTAAACACTGATTATGCCGTTGGTAATAAGGAAGCAGTTGACGCACTTCGCGCAGCAGAGGCCAACCGTGCAATTCAAATAGAGCCAGTCGGTGCTCCACTAAGAGATGTGATTATGTGGAATAGTTTGATTGCATACAAAAAATCAGATGTGGTTTATTACGGCTCCACTTACTACTCAGCTACTAAAGCCAGCACAAATAAAGCGCCAACCGCTACAAATATAGGTGCAAGTAAGTTCTGGGTAGTACATCAACCAACTAATGCAAATTCACGAATTGGCCAGATGCCAGCACCAGCACAAGTCATTTCAACTGCAAATTCTCAAATCGCTTCATTGACTGCATCTGCTGTTAGAACTACAAATGCAACACAAAAGAGTAGATTAAATGAGCTCTCTGCTTCACTTACCTCTAAGGTTGCAACCCTTGAGGCCAATAAAGCACCAATCCAATCTGTAGTTGATTCAATTGATGGTGCATTAGGTGAGTTTAAGAATGCTTACTCATTGATGCTGATGATTAGATCAACCGTAAGAGATAAATGCAAGCCTTGATTCTAAATAAGTAAAACTAAAGGCTGTAACGATTGCTTAAGCGATTGTTACAGCCTTACTTGTTGCCGTAAATTTAATTGCCCTCAGAGGTGAAGTAGCTGGGCCAACTTTTAGAGCACCATTTAGAGCAAACTCAGATCCATGGCCTCTTGGGCCTGGACAGATCCAACCACCTGAAGATTGAACCACACGAACTCCTGCATGTGGACATGAAAGATTAAATACAGAAAAACCTCTAGCTGACTTAGAAGTACGAACTACTGCAACCTTTCCATACTTCTTAATATCTACCTCAACTACACCACCAACATTTGCAAGGGCTGGGTTAGCTGCCAAATTAACCTCAGTTCGACCATTAGATAATGTTCGCACTCCACTTGCAGCAATCGCTGGCATGGAGGCAAGTGCTGCCACTGCAGCCCCACCACAAATAAAACCTCGTCTTGAGAGTGCAGCCACTTATTTTTCCCCAGATCTCTTTTTTAACAGTTGGCATTATTTTACTATTGATTGTGAAATTGAAGAGACCACATCTGAGGCTCAAATGGCTCACCAGTTTTGTTTTAGCCCTACATCTGATCATGAGTTGGGTACTTCCTGAGAACAACCTATTGGTTGATCTAATGCTCTTTAACTTAGTTGGCTTGTTTGCTGCAGCGATGGCATTTAATGCACCATTACTAACAGATCGAATAACTTCAAACTCATTTGGCCTAGCTGCTTTGGGCTGGAGTATGGGTTCATTTTTCTCAACTTGGAACTCGTTTTTTGACTTGCAAATACCAGAAGGAGTTTCAGATTTTTGTTACGTAATTTTTTATCCTTTGGTTTTTGTGGGCGTGACCAGAAGTTTTACTTATCGAAGATCAATCTCAGCACTTGAACTTTTAGATACAGTAATCATCACCATTGGCTTTACTAGTGTGCTAACAGCATTTCTGCTCAAGCCAGCCATGCTTGGTTTTGATGGCTCAACTTGGCAGGTCTTTACTTCGATTCTTTACCCCATAGGTGACATAGTTTTACTAGCAATGGTTGTGGTTTATCTCTTACTTACTCCCATTTGTATTAGGTCTGTTTTATTGGCTGGTGGATTACTAAGTTTTGTAGCCGCTGACTTTTTCTTTATTTGGGGCTCTCTTCAAGGTTCTTATCAATTTGGATCAATATCAGATGATGGCTGGATCTTAGGTCTACTCCTACTTGCTCTTGCTATTTCATATCCATCACCTGAATCTAATTTTTCAGAAAAAATCTCCTCATATAGTGCAACTATTGCCTTAATTGCTAGCAGCTGTCTGCTTGGAGTTGCAGCACTTCGCCCTGGATACTTTCCAAGTTTTATCCTAGTTCCAGGTTTTATAACTATTGCATTGGCTTTTATTCGAATGAGTTTTGCTCTTCAGGAGGCAAATACTGCCGGAACTGAGAGAGTCTTGGCTAGAACTGATGAGTTAACTGGGCTATCTAATCGTCGCAATTTTTTGCATCATCTGGGCCAATTAAAATCTGGCTACATTTTTCTTTTGGATCTAGATGGTTTTAAAAAAATCAATGACTCCATGGGGCATGCTGCTGGCGATGAATTGTTAAGGCAGGTAGCAAACAGATTCACTCGAGTGATACCAGCAACGGCGCAACTTGCTCGTCTTGGTGGAGATGAGTTTGGGGTACTGGCTCAGATTGATTCAACAGAGGCTGGTGAGTTAGCGCAGGCAATTGGGGCAACCTTGAGCTATCCAATCTCGCTGCTTACTGGCCAAGTGAAGGTGAGAGTAAGTATTGGATATGCCGTAATTGAAGATGGGGCAGATCCAATCACTTCACTTAGGCGAGCAGATTTGGCGATGTATGAGGCTAAGCGAAGTGGTATGGGATCACTTTTGTGGGATAGTAAAATCGAAAATATAGGTTAATCTTCACTGGCTAAAGAGGTTAGCGAGAATCTAGGAGGTCCTAATTGGCAGCACGCTATTCAAATCGAGTTCTGGTTTTAGGTGCAGGTTCAGTTTCACAATGTGTACTCCCACTTCTTATTGAGCATCTTGTAGATGCAAAACAGATCACGATTGCCGATATGCGTGACAATCGAAGCCGAGTTTCAGAGGCAATAGCTGCAGGTGCTACTTATGTGCAGGATCAACTTACCCGCGAAAACATGGATCAATTTTTATCAAAATACTTATCTGCTGGAGATTTTCTTTTAGATTTAGCCTGGAATATTGATGCTAATGCAATCATCGGTTGGGCACATGATCATGGTGTGATTTACCTAAACACATCAGTTGAGGAATGGGAGCCTTACGCAGCGGGGGCTTCTCGTAACCCAACTGAGCGCACACTTTATTGGCGCCATATGAAACTTCGTAAGTTAACTGATACTTGGGGCGGCAAAGGCGCTACTGCAATTGTTGAGCATGGTGCAAATCCTGGATTAGTTTCACACTTAACAAAGAAAGCATTATTTGATATTGCTACTAGTGCAATTAAGGATGGCAAAGTCTCTGGAATTGAACAGGTATTAGCTGATGAAAACTTCCCAGTTCTTGCCCAAAAACTTGGCGTAAAAGTCATACATATCGCAGAGCGTGACACTCAAATATCTGACAAACCAAAGCAGGTCAATGAGTTTGTTAATACCTGGTCGGTTGAAGGCTTTTATGAAGAGGGAATTGCGCCAGCTGAGATGGGTTGGGGAACTCATGAAAAGAGTTTGCCGGTCAATGCCTATCAACATCCTGATGGTCCAAAAAATCAGATTTGCATTGCTCAACCAGGAGCAACAACCTGGGTTCGATCATGGGTGCCCCATATGGAAACAACTGGCATGGTTATCCGCCATGGTGAAGCCTTCACAATCAGTGATCACCTAACGGTTCGGGAGAATGGTAAAGCGGTTTATCGCCCAACTGTTCATTACGCCTACTGTCCAACAGATGCAGCGGTTGCCTCTATGCACGAGTTGCAGATGCGCCAATGGAATCTGACTGAAAATCAAAGAATCATGAATGAGGAAATTATTGATGGTGATGATCGTCTAGGTGTACTACTTATGGGACATCCATATAAATCATGGTGGACTGGTTCACTTCTAAATATTCATGATTCAAGAAAGCTGGTGCCAAAACAATCTGCTACCACTGTGCAGGTTGCTAGTGCAGTTTATGCAGCTGTTGCCTGGGCGATGGCTAATCCAAACTCTGGTTACTTAGTACCAGATGATTTACCTTGGCGAGAGGTTCTTGGATTTGCCGAAAAGTATTGGGGTGGTTACCACTCTGCTGCCGCTGATTGGGATCCACTTATGCATCGAAATGATCTATTTAAAGGTTGGAATAATCGCCAGTATGACGAGAGTGATCCTTGGCAATTCTCTAACTTTTTAGTTTAACTCCAAAATTGCCATAGCGGCGTTGTGACCTGGGATTCCACTCACACCGCCGCCACGAATTGCACCTGCGCCACAAAGAAAAACTCTTGGGTGATTTGTTTCAACTCCCCATTTAAGGGCTGAATCATCCTCTTTAAATGGCATAGACAAATCCTTATGAAATATATTTCCTCGGGGCAAGTTAATTTCATTTTCTAAATCAATTGGTGATTTAACCTCGATGCATAATTGACCATTTTTATCGGTTGCAAGGTGTTCCTCAATTGGCTCTACTAAGTATTGGTTTAAGGCTGCTAGCGCTCTTTGCTTTGCGATCTCTTTTACCTTTTCATGATCTGTATCAAATAATTTTGCAGGTGTATGAAGTGCAAAAATGGTTAATGTGTGAAAGCCCTGTTGATTTAACTCATTAGAAAGTATTGAGTTATCAGTCAAAGAATGGCAATACATCTCTAGTGGTAGCTCATCTGGCAAAGATCCAGCTTTTGCCTGCTGATAGGCCCGCTCTAGCTGAGTGAAGCCCTCATTGATGTGAAGCGTGCCCACAAAAGCATCACTGGCAGAAACTCCTGACTTAAATCGAGGCAAACTCTTGAGCAACATGTTTATTTTAATTTGTGAACCCTCTAGAGATTTAGGGACCACCTCACCTTGCAGCTTTGCAAGAACTTGCGGGGCTACATTTGAAAGTAGGTATTTGGCTTCATATTTTTGTCCACTTTCCAATTCAATAAATACCTGATTAAGTTGAGCATCAACTGATTTAACTTTTGAATTAACTTTAATCTCAACCCCAAGTGAGATTGCTTTGTTTTCAAGCTCACTTACAAGTGCTCCCATACCTGCCTTAGGCACTTTCCACTCACCTGTGCCATTTCCAATAAGGTGATAGAGAAAACAGATATTTGCCTGCATTTCATAGGCTGAAGTGAATGTGCCAATTAATCCGTCGGTCAAGACCACCCCTTTGACTAAATCATCATCAAAGTATTCATCTAAAGTTTTTCCTAAAGGTTGCTCAATTAAAATTCTCCAGATTTGATCATCATCTAACTGTTTTTTTATTTCGCTGCGAGTTGGTAGCGGCTTAAGTAAAGTAGGTGCGATTACTTTAGCGAATTTACTTACTTGATCATAAAACTTAAGCCAAGCATCACTTTCATCATTGGATTTAGTCAAATTAAAAAATGATTGTCTATTACTTTCATCCCATACTCGGTTTACAAGTAGGCCAAACTCACCCTCTTTATTTTTATATGGAGTATATGAGGAAACTTTTCTAGAAATTGTTTCAAAGTTTAAACCAAGATCTGTGATTATTTGATCAGGTAAAAGTGAAACTAAATATGAGTACCTAGATAGTTTTGCTTCGATTCCAGCAAAAACATACTCAGATGTTGAAGCACCACCAACCTGCTTGTTCGCTTCTAAAATCAAAACTTTTTTCCCAGCTTTTGCCAGATAGCAAGCTGCAACTAAGCCGTTATGACCACCACCAACAATTACAACCTCATACTGACTCACATTAATCCTTTGGGTAGGCAGGCTTATTAACTTTTATCTCCTCAAGTCTGGCTAAAGATTCACTTCGCTCTACTTTGTGATCGACTATTTGCTTAACATAACCTTTTGCATATCCATCAGGTGTTTCCCAGGGTTCCTGCACTTCAATCCCTTTGATATGAGCAAGCTCTGGCACATACTTGCGAACATAATCACCATTCTCATCAAATCGCTTTCCCTGTTCAATTGGGTTAAATATTCGATAATAAGGAGAGGCATCAGTGCCACAACCTGCTGTCCATTGCCAGCCATGGGCATTAGAGGCGACGTCATAATCAACTAAATGCTCTCTAAAAAATCTCTCTCCCAGTTGCCATTCAAGGTGTAGATCTTTAACTAGGAAGGATGCCACCACCATACGGGTGCGGTTGTGCATCCAACCTTCAGTTAAGAGTTGGCGCATCGCAGCATCCACAAATGGGTAACCAGTCTTTCCTTCACACCAAGCTTTAAATTTTTCTCCCGGTTTGTCATAACGCATACTGGCAAACTGCGGTGCGTAATAATCTGTTTCGGTATGCGGATTATGAAATAAAACATCGGCATAAAACTCGCGCCATGCAATCTCTTTTCGAAAGACATCATGTGCCTTACTTTCACCAAGGGGTGCTAGCAAAGTTCGTGGATGAATCTCACCCCAGGTTAGATGAGCACTCATTTTGCTTGTGCCATCAATTCCAGCAAGGTTTCTAGCTTGGTCATAATTGTTTAAGCCATTTTTTTGAAACAACTTAAACCGCTCTAATGCCGCAGCTTCACCTGCTGGAGTTATCTTTACCCCAGAAGGTACTTTCCAATCAGGAAATGCTCTGGCATCACTACCTGGTTTTATTGCGTTAATACTCTTTGGCTTATCTGCTGGTTTTCGCCAACCATGCAAAGACCATGCCTTATAAAATGGTGTGTACACCCGATAAGGAGTGTCATCGCTTGGCTTTCTAACACGGCCAGGAGCGACTGCATAAGCAGAACCTGTTCTTACTAATTTCACTCCAGCAGCTTCAATCTCTACATCCCGCTTTGCATCCTGTGGCTCATATGCAGCTGCAATATGAACTGAGGTTGCCCCATATTTTTTAAGCAAAACTTTAAGTACTTCAAGTGAATCTCCCGCAATCACATGCAGTTTTTTATCCAATGACTCATCAAGAAGTTGAAGTGATTGGGCTAGGTAGGACTTTCCTTTTTCCCCTAATCTTTCTAACTGTTGTGGATCTAATATAAATACTGGAACAATTTCATCACTCTCAGCAATAGCAGCCAACAAAGCTGGATTGTCATTTATTCGCAAATCCCTGCGAAACCAAAAAATTGAGGTACTGGCCATTGCGCTATCGTGCCTCTGTGGAGATAAATAAACAATTTCAACTCCGAGGCGTGCCGGGAGTGGTTAGTACAACCTATTTTGGCCAACGACGGGTGGATTTTTGGGCTCCAAATCAGCCATCTCAACACATGATCATCGCCCATGATGGTCAAAACATCTTTGATCACAGGAGTGCGACTTTCCGCTCAACCTGGCGATTAGCCCAAACTGCAAATCGGGTTTTTGCTGATAAAAACTTACCACCGCCATTGATTATCGCAGTCTTTCACAGCAGTAATAAATCTGACCCAAATGGCAGAGGAAAAGACCTAACTCCCCAAGCAAGTTTTGAGGCAGGAGTTATTGCTGTGCAAGAAAACATTCCACCCCAAAATAGATTAGAGATTGATCAATTAAGAGGTGATGAATACCAGAGAGATATCGCAGAAAAAATCATTCCAGAAATAACCAACGCAATAGGTCATCAAGTTGTACCAGATAAGAGTGCAATGATAGGGGCAAGTATGGGCGGGCTTGCAAGTTTATATGGATTGATTAAATATCCAGATTTATACAAAACTGCCTTAGCACTCTCGCCACATTGGATTTTAGGTAATCAACCCTTAGTTAAAGATTTAGTTAACCGTCTGCCCAAAAATGCCGGTCATAAAATTTGGATGAGTAGAGGAACCTCTGGCTTAGATGCTAAGTATGAAGAGTGCCAAGAGTTTGCCGATCAATTAATGATTCAAACTAACTGGCAAGCGAATAAGAACTTTAAGAGCGTAATCTTTAATCGTGCTAGTCATAATGAGCGTGCTTGGGCAAGACAGGTGCCTGAGGTTCTTGAATTTTGGATTAAGGATTAACCCTTTACCGATCCAGCTGTCAAACCACTGATAATGTACTTTTGAAGTGACAAGAAAATAATCACAATTGGAATCGATGCAATTATTGATCCGGCTGCAAACGCACCCCAATTTTGTGAATACTGGCCACCGATAAAACCCTGTAAACCAACTGCAATGGTTCGGCTATTCATATCTACCAAGAACAATCTTGCCAATATGAATTCATTAAAGGTTCCAATAAAACTCAACAGGCTGACCACCGCCAAAATAGGAGCGGCAAGTGGAATAAATATCTGCCAATAGGTTTGCATAGCACTTGCACCATCTACTTTTGCAGCCTCATCTAACTCAATCGGAATTGAGTCAACAAAGCCTTTAAGTAGCCAAATATTCACTCCCATAGCACCGCCTAAATAAACCAAAAGCAAGCCTGGTTGAGTTCCAAGACCATAACCTGGCGCAAAGTTATAGACCCGCTCCATAATCACATAAACTGCAGATAAGGCTAATATCGCAGGAAACATCTGCACCAAAAACAGAAGCTGAATTCCAAACTTCTTTCCTTTAAACCTTAATCTACTAAAAGCAAATGCTGAAGAAGCTCCAATAATCACGGAAAGTATTGCAACCGTACCGGAAATGATCAGCGTATTTTTCATCCATACCAAATACGGAATAGTTGGATCGTTAAAAAGTTGTTCATAATTTCTAAGTGAGAATTCAGTTGGAATAAAAGATGAAACTTGCAAACTGCCAGTTGGATTAATTGAGGAGATAATCACTAAATACAACGGAAAGAGTGCAAAAAATGCGACCAGAACACCAACTATGTGTCTCCATAGATTATCTGTCAACCATTTGTTCATGAGAAGCTGTCCAATACTTTCGATTTTCTAACACCAAACAAGGAAATACTTGCAATAATAATAAAGATAATTACTGAAATAGCACTTGCTAAACCAAGATCTTGCACATTAGATCCAAATGCAATCTTGTAGGTATAGCTAATCAAAATGTCGGTTGCACCTGCAATTTGACCATCTAATTCATTTCTTGGTCCACCACCTGTTAAGAGGAAGATCAAATTGAAATTATTAAAGTTGAAAGCAAAGGATGCAATTAATAGAGGTGTGACAATTTTTAGAAGTAGCGGCAAAGTGATTCGAGCAAAAACCTGTCTAGGAGATGCGCCATCAATAGCTGCAGCTTCCGATAACTCACTTGGTATGGCTTGCATCGCTCCACTTGTAATTAAGTAAAAATATGGAAAACCAAGCCATAGATTTACCAAAATAACCGCTACTCTGGCGAAGGTAGCATTTTGAAACCAAGCAATATCTGTTCCAAGTAAGGCATTAATTGCACCAAACTCAGTGTTAAACATTCCTCCCCAAACCAAAATACTCATAATGCTTGGAATCGCATATGGCAAAATAAAAATCGATCGATATACCCGTCTGCCTTTAATGGGTTTATTCATTGCCATTGCCACTAATAAGCCCAGTGCAAACTGGGTTAATACAGTTAAAAATGCAAAAACTACAGTCCAAATGAAGACTGCAAATAAAGGATTTCTAACACTTTCATTTCTAACTAAATCGAGGTAATGAGAAAACCAAATGGGTGAGCGCCAGCCTGGTTGTAATACATCCTCAGGATTTGCCGAATTAGCGTAATTTCCTACCCCGTTATCGAGATACTCACTGCCATCTACTAGATTGATGAACTTATCAGCCGAGGCGTCATACTCTAAAACTTGTCTTGCAACCGCTCCAACTGAGCTTCCTTCAAGCATAATGAAGTACTCACCCTCATATTTAAACCTTGTTGATGATATCTCATTATCAAGTCTTGCTATTTCGTCACTGTCTGCAGGAGTGAAATCACTTACTTCCTTGGCAACTCCATTCTCATCAATTACCACCGAACTTGCTGGCAACTCTATTTTTTCAGATGAAGTACTTAGCAGATATCTTTGATTTATTGGGTCAGATGCCAAGATTGCAATTTGATTATTATATTTACCCACTACTACATCAAAGGTTGTATTTGCTTCATCTGGAGCAATACCAAGCATCTGAACACGTTCAATTGCTTGATCCTTAGAAATATAGTTACCTGTTTGATATTGAAAGGTTGACATCACAACTGTATAAATAATTGGCCCTATTACAAAAGCAGTTAAAAATAAGATTCCTGGAAGGAAAAACTTCAAAGGAATTGAAATATTTGTCAAATAAGTAATAGCAATAACTATGATTGAAAGAATAAGAAAAATACCAATCTCAGTCTCTTTTTTTGCGAATGCACTCTGAGTAAACATTAATAGGATTGATAAAGTTAAAGCTAGAAACACATACTTCAAAAGCTTAGGTAGGTGTCGAAACGAACTTTCCAACAAAAGATCCTCTTAACTAGTTATTTAATACTAGAAAAACTGGTGGGAGGAAATTAATCCAACCCACCAGTTATTTCTACTTACTATTTCTTATCTATTAGAGATCCTTAACTCCGGCGGCGATATTCTTAACGAAGAAATCGTTCATCTTTCGCGCCTCAGTTAGTGGATCTCTGCCATTTACTAGAACTGCTGTCCAGAATGCAGGTAGCAGATCCCAGTAGCTCTTAGATCCAGTGGTTCCATTAAGGATCGCACCGATCTGAGGAATTCCAGCACGGCTTGCTGCCTTGCCGAAGTTTTGTTGCGCAGTAAATTCAACCTTTGACTGTGCACCCTTCTCGGCTGGTGGACGAAGCTCAATACTCTGGTAAGCAGTTGCGCCAGCTGTAGAAGCAAAGAAATTGGTTAACAAATCTTTTGCTCCAGCCTCAACCCCACGCTTTTTGGCGTATGAAGTTAATAAAGCACCACTAACAGAACCAAACATTGTTCCAAAGGTTCCAGCTTTAACACCAGGTACTGGCATTAAGTTCATCTGGAATCCTTTATCCATGTAATCCAACCACTCCCAGTTACCGATGATTGCAAAAGGAACCTTGCCTGCAAGGTAGTTATCTTTGCAACCAGTATCAGTTGCAGGGAAGAAGCCATTGCTCTTTCCATTTGCATCCAATAAGTAGGTCTTGATGTTGTTTGCTAACTCTGTTGGATTAATTGGTGGCTTGCTGGTATCAACAGCGCCATTCTTCATGCGGTAGGCAGATCCACCAAGTGCTGATAGAACTGAGTGAGCACCCCATGAGGTTCCACCGCCTGCAATACATAGACCAGCAGCTAAATTCTTCTTAGTCTTGTTAGCCTTGTAGTAGTTAACCATTTCACCAAGAGTTCTTGGAGCATTCTTTACCAAATCCTCGTTGTAAACCATGGCGACATTGTTAATATCTAGAGGTACGCCGTACAACTTTCCTTTGTATGAAAGATCAAAGAAGTTGTTTGCGGTAAATCTTGATCGAACAGATGCTGGCAATGTAATTGGTGCCAGTTTGCCGTTTTTTGCACCAGTTGGCACCCAGTCATTTGCACCGACAATAATGTCTGGACCGGTTAGATCAGTTGCCTTATCTACCGCCTCTTTAAGTGCATCAAAACTGGAAAATGATCTTACAGTTATTTTGTAACCAGGAACCCAGTCACCTTTTGCTGCAAAGACCTTAGTTAAGTTAGGCCCACGGGTTTCATCAGCCCAAACAAGTAACTCTTTGTCATTAGCTTGAGCTGGAACTGTATTTAATCCTGCAAATAAGGCAAGGACTAAAGAGGTTGCCACACTCTTTGCTAGTAATTTCTTCTGCATTAAATGATCCTCCTAGGATTTTGCTGCCGTATCGGACAACAAGCCAATCTAACTAGTTTTACCCTTTTTTAGCCACAGATAGCCGGGGTGAATTCACCACCCATAACCCTAGGTAACAAATTATTTATAAAAATTACGCTTAATTGTGCAGGGACTCAACGGATGGATCCCAACCCTTAACATCCTTTGGCTTTCTTGGCCCTGGCCCTACATATCTAGCTGATGGACGAATGATTCGACCAGTTCGCTTTTGCTCCAGGATGTGAGCAGACCAACCAGCAG
>CAZDKV010000007.1:0-45981 GCA_964506125.1 uncultured Candidatus Nanopelagicus sp. | reverse complement strand
ACCTTTTCCTTACCATGGAAACACTCTACCGACTGAGCTAAGGGGGCGAAGTGCTCGCCAAGGATACAACCCGCCTTTAGTAAATACGAATTGAGGGCGTAATTACTTTAAGTAAGCCTTGCTTGCAATCTCAATACGCCTATCTTTATAAGCAGCTGATGCTCCAGAAATTAGGTGCTCAAATGGATTACCACTTTTGATAAATGATCTTAGTTGATCATCTTCATCGCCGTGATAAGTCTTAATTTCTTTAGCCTTAGAAATCTCTACCTCTTTATGGGGTTTTATCGTGCGATATAAAACAGTTAACATCTGTAATCCTGCGTAGACAGTTCCGCGCCAGCCTCTTCCAAAAATGTCCTGAATCTTTAGTTTAAATAAAGTCTGAGCCATCTCACCTTTATCTATAGTTGGCTTAATCAATAAATCTTTGAATATGTTTGACACCTCAACTGCGCCGGTAACTTTAGGTAGTGATTCACAATTTTTAGATAACTCAGCTCGTAAGGTCGAATCACTCAACTTAGATGCGTTTAATGTAATTTGACTTAAATTAGATTGATCCACAGTTAGCGCCACTTTGTTATCAGCGGCCCAGGCAGCTCTAGCAGCTTGGTTATCAGTACCCCTAGTATTTGGAATAAATAGTGTAGGTATTCTTGCCGCCAACTCCTCATGCACACTGTTATATCCAGCTGCACAAATTGCTGCATCAAATGCATTTAAAACATTTGCCAAAGGAAAATGTCTAATAACTTTCAAATCAAGTCCATTTGGTGCCAAATTTATGCCAGCTGAATCTATTGGCTCTTTAGTTAAAACCACTTGAAGATTTGACCAAGAGGTCAATCCCTCTAGTGCAGCAGTCAGTTTGGCATTTAAATCTGCCTCGCCAATACCAAGTTGCACAAGCACTGCTGGACGATTTAGATCTAACCCGAGCAAGCTTCTAGCATCTGCTCTACTGAGTGCAGTTTTTGGATTAAAAATCGAGATTGGTTTTACTAACAAACTATCTTTTCGGCCAGCGGTAGGGCCCTTGTCATAACTTTGCCCATAATCTCCTGGCGTGATGATTAAATCCATCATTTTTGATTGTAAATTGAGTAAATATCTTTGAGAAGTTCTCTGCCAAAAACCTCTTCTTACCCAAACTAATTTCACTTTAGGTCTGACACTTTTTATTCCAATTATTCCTGGATATGGAACTACGCCATCAAAGCTAACAATCTTGGCATCTGTTTCATCAATGAGAGCCACTATTCGATCTCGTAAATATCTATCCCACTCAAACCTACCCATCCATTTTCGATCTCTGCCAGGCACATACTCATAACAAACATCAGCAATTTTTGGTACCTCGACTACACCAGATGCCATTGAAATGATTACTGGATTTGCAAAACTCTTCAATTCTGCGGCAATCGCACTTGCCCGCGTTAGATGACCCATGCCTATTCCATTACTTGTCGCTAGAATAATGGTTGGCTTTTCCATGAATTCAGTATAACTACAACAAAGTTAGGCAGACCAAATGAATACCATCTTGTTAATAGTAATTTTGGCTCTGCAATTTCTGATTATGTATTACCTAATCAGAACGGCTAGAAATTTAGGCTCAAAGACAACTCGTTATCACAAAGAACTAATGGAAAACATTAATATGATGCGTGTTAGCTCAAACAGTAATCTTGTGAATCCGACATCTATTCCAAACTCGCCAGATTTTAAATCCCTAAATTGGGAGTATGTAATTTCTCTAACCAGTCACCCATTGAGATTTCCTACTTTAAGCATTGCTTTGGAACAGTGCTTAAATCAAATTCTAATTCCCAAGCAGGTGTACCTAAACATTGCAGAGTCAGATATCTCAAAATTACCTGATGAGGTTAAGAAACTAGAATCGGGTGGCATTCTAAAAATAATTACTTGTGAAGATTTAGGGCCAGGTAAGAAGTTGATTCCAACTCTTAGATATGAAGAAAGCCTGCCTATCATCGTTCTTGATGATGATTTGTATTTTGAAGCTGATCTAACATTAAAGCTTATGATTCAACACCACTTATCTCCTAAACAGATCATTGCCTCTAGAGTTCATAAAATTGTCTATGGTAACGATGGCAGTATTTCTCCTTACAGCGCTTGGATTAAAAACTACTCGCTTTCAAACGGACCATCCGAGGATCTTTTTCCCACTTCAGGTGCAGGAACTCTTTATAAAAAAGAGTTCTTTCATTCAGATGTTTTAGATTTGGACAGTTACAAGAAGTTCTCATTTCATACTGATGACTTATGGTGGTATGTACAAAGTAAACGAATTGGTACTGTTTCAAAACGTCTACCTGGTTACAGTAAATTAGAATTCATTAAAGGTACACAAGAGACTGGTCTATGGAATACAGGTAATCAGGATAGAAACGACTCAAATTTAAGTTCGTTGCTTAAAAAATATTCGCTTTAAATTAATTTGGTGGCGGGTGAAGGATTTGAACCTTCGAAGGCAGAGCCGGGGGATTTACAGTCCCCTCCCATTGGCCGCTCGGGCAACCCGCCAGGATTGTTAAGCGAAGTGAAGTGTAAAGCCTTGATACTTGTAATGCCAAAAGTTCAATTATTTATCACTATACCTAGCAATAAATCGAACATGATCTGGGTTTAACTCCACAACAGTTCTTGCGCCAAGTAACTTCATAGTTCTAATTATTTGTGTACGAAGTATCTCTAAAGTTCGATCAACACCAGGTTTTCCACCTGCCATAAGGCCATACAGATACGCCCTACCAATCCAAGTGAATTTAGCGCCACTTGCAATAGCTGCAACTACATCAGCACCATGCATAATTCCGGTATCAACATGAACCTCAGCTTTGTCTCCAATTGCTTTTACAACCTCTGGCAACAAATGAAGTGGAACTGGCGCACGATCTAACTGACGACCACCATGATTAGAGAGAATAATTGCATCAGCGCCTGCAGCTACTGACATCATTGCGTCATCAATATTTTGAATTCCTTTAACCACAAGATTTCCCTGCCATTGCCCTCTAATCCACTTCAAATCCTCATAAGTAACTGTTGGATCAAACATGGAGTCAAGTAATTCTGCAACTGTTCCATTCCAGGAATCTAATGATGCAAATTTAAGAGGGTCTGTTGTTAGAAAATTAATCCACCATGCAGGACGTGGAATCGCGTTTAAAATTGTTTTTGAAGTAAGTGATGGTGGAATAGTCATTCCATTTCTAACATCTCTTAATCTGGCTCCAGCAACCGGAACATCCACTGTCAAAACTAATGTGTCAAAACCTGCTGCTCTTGCTCGATCAACTAGTGCCATGCTGCGATCACGATCTTTCCACATATAAAGTTGGAACCAATTTCTGCCAGTTGGTGCGGCTTTAGCAACATCTTCTATTGATCTTGTTCCCATGGTTGATAGGGTGTAAGGAATTCCGGCGTCAGATGCGGCGCATGCTCCGGCATACTCACCTTCTGTTTGCATCATTCTGGTGAAACCTGTTGGTGCGATTCCAACCGGCATACTCATTTTCTTACCCAGCATTTGAACTGAAAGATCTACATCTTTTACATCACGCAAAATTCTTGGTTGAAATTCCAGTTTTTCATACGCTGCTCTTGCTCTGGTCAAACTGGATTCAGTATCAGCTCCGCCATCTGTGTAATCAAAAGGTGCTTGAGGTGTTCGGCGTTTAGCAATCTCTCGCAAATCATAAATAGTTAAAGCTCGGGTTAATCTACGTCTTCTTGGACTTAGAATTACTTTTCTAAAGCGCAGTAATTGTGCAAGGTCTTTAGGACTGGGTATGCGCCGTTTAACCTTTACTTGGCTCACCACTGCTCCGATCAATAAATTTCAAGGTGCAAGATCATTCTAATTAACTAGTAAAGTATAGACATGGCTGACAGTAGTTTCGATATCGTTTCAAAAATTGATCAAATGGAGCTAGATAACGCCTTTAATCAATGCGACAGGGAGATTGCAACTAGGTTTGATTTCAAGAATACCGATACCAAAATTGAAAAAATTGCCTTGAAAGTAGTTCTTGAGTCAAGTACTGAGGAGAGAGTTAAGGCAGCCCTTGATGTATTCAAGGACAAACTGATTAAACGAAATGTTTCGCTTAAACACCTAGATGCCTCTGAGCCAACTCTAAGTGGCAAGACTTACCGAATCAACTGCGACTTTAAAGAAGGAATTTCTACTGAAAACGCAAAGAAGATTGCAAAATTTCTTAAAGAGAGTGGACCTAAATCTTTGAAAACACAAATTCAAGGTGAAGAGTTGCGAGTATCGAGCAAAAGTAAGGATGATTTGCAAACTGCTATTGCTCAAATTAAAAAAGAGACATGGGATTTTGCAGTTCAATTCACCAATTATCGCTAACTAGTAAAAAGGGACCCTTGAAATCTAATCGATTAGGTATTATTTATGGAGTTGGCGCTTATGTAATTTGGGGATCACTCCCTATTTATTGGCGGTGGCTAGAGCAAGCCACTGCATTTGAAATCTTAGCCAACCGTGGAATTTGGTCTCTGGTAGTTTGCGTTTTGTTTTTAACATTTCAAAAGCAGTTGAGATCAACTTTTACGTTGATAAAAAACTCTAAAACTTTCTTTACTCTTGCTCTCTCCTCGTTTCTACTCACCCTCAACTGGGGAATTTATATTTGGGCTGTTTCAGTTGACCGGGTGGTGGAAGCTTCTCTTGGTTACTACATGACACCATTAGTGGTTGTATTTTTTGGTGTATTTGTTTTGAAAGAAAAATTGAGAGTAACGCAAAAATTGTCGTTGAGCCTAGCTGCAGTTGGAGTTGCAATTCTAACTTTTGCCTTTGGCCAACTACCACTTGTGGCATTTGGATTAGCGCTTAGTTGGGGTACCTATTCTTTGATTAAAAAGCGACTGGATGCTGGGTCGCTTGAGACACTATCGGTTGAAATGCTTTTTGCCTTAGTACCAAGTGGTATCTATATGTTTTATTTAATGAGTAATGATCAGGCAGAATTTGGTTCAGAACTTTGGTTTTCCTTAGTGATTATGACTACTGGATTAGTAACCATAGTTCCTTTACTTATGTTTAACTCTGCCGCCACTACTTTGCCTTTAACACTTCTTGGCTTGTTAGGTTACATAAATCCAACAATAATGTTTTTAGTTGGATTTATTGTCTTTCACGAACCACTAACTTTTTCGAAGATCTTTGGATTCGTTTTTATTTGGGGTGCTTTGATTTTGTTGGGTATCGATATGTATAGATCAGGTAGATCTATTGACCAAAGCAAAGGTTAAGTTTTCTAGCGCACTCTTTGCGGGACCATTAGGTAAATCAACAAGTAGTTGATTTGCCTCCTTGGCTACATTGCTTAAATACTCTTGTACCCTCTTCAGTGCCTTATGGTTGCGTAGCTCTTGAATAACGCCAACTAAATCTTGATCACTAATTGGCTTACTTAATTTCTCTATTAAAACTTTGTCGGCTGGATCGTTATCTGCCATCACAAACAAAGTCACAAGCGTTGGAACTCCTTCTTTAAGATCTGTGCCTGGTGTTTTACCTGAAGCAGTTTCATTACTTGCGATATCTAATAAGTCATCGGCAACCTGAAAAGCGACACCGATTTTTTCACCAAATTTTGTAAGAGTCTCAACCACCTCCATGGAAGCGCCAGATAGTAGGGCACCAAATCTTGCACTTGTGGCAATAAGTGATCCAGTTTTATCGGCGACTACCTTCATGTAATGATCTATCTGAGATAGGCCCTCGCTCTTTCCTTGCGTCTCTTTAATTTGTCCAATTACTAATCTCTCAAAAGTTTTGGCCTGTAACTTAACCGCTTCTGGACCAATATCAGCCAACATGTCAGATACTTTTGAAAAGAGATAGTCACCAGTCAAGATTGCAACAGCGTTATCCCATTTCTTGTTTGCACTTATCACGCCTCGCCTCAGTGCAGCATCATCCATAACATCATCGTGATACAAAGTAGCAAGGTGAGTTAATTCGCAACAAACAGCAGCCTTAATAATGTCGTAATTTGTGGAGTCACCGAATTGAGCAGATAAAAGCGTTAGGAGCGGTCGAAGACGCTTGCCACCAGCCTCAACTAAATGCCTAGATGTTTCAACCACGAGTGGATAATCGCCCTTTATATGTGAGCGCATTAGATCTTCTACTTTTTTAAGATCAGTGATTAAAGATTGTTCGAGTTGACTATCTAAATTAGGTATTCCAATTTTATTCATTTATTTGATAAAGGTTGCAAAGTTAGTAGCTGTAGTTAGTAATAAAGATGGAACCAAGCCAAAGAGTATAGAAGCAACTGTAGCAACTGAAATAGAGACCTTACTTTTAACAGATGGAATAATCACTGAGACTGAATCATTTGCTGGATCGGTAAAAAAGATCATAATTATTACTCTGATATAGAAGAATGCAGCAACCGCACTTGAAAGAACGCCAGAGACCACTATTGCTATATTTCCAGATTGGTAAGCTGCTGAAAAAATTGCAAATTTTCCAACAAAGCCAGATGTCAGTGGAATACCTGCAAAACTTAAAAGCAAAAAAGCAAATATGGAACCGACGAGTGGCGATCGCTTTCCTAATCCAACCCAGCGATTCAAATCGGTAACTTCTCCAGTTGAATCTCTAACTAATCCAATAATTCCAAATGCAGCCAAGGTAGTTAATCCATATGCCATTAGGTAAAACAATGAGGCAGCCAAACCATCTTTATTTAAGGCTACAACACCTGAGAGCAGGAATCCTGCGTGCGCAATTGAGGAGTACGCCAACATTCGCTTTACATCTCGTTGGGCAATTGCAACTACTGAACCAAGCACCATAGTTAATATGGCAATAACGGTAATAATTGGCCGCCACATAGTTTGTGCTTCAGCAAAGCCAATATAAAAAATTCTTAATATTGCGCCAAATGCAGCCACCTTTGTACAGGCTGCCATAAATGCTGTTACTGGAGTAGGTGCGCCTTGATAAACATCTGGGGTCCAGGAGTGAAATGGAACTGCGCTAATCTTGAACAACAAGCCAATTGAAACAAAAATTATTCCGATTAATAAAAATACTTCATTAGCACTACCTGCAGCAGCGCTTATGCCAACCAAGGAAATGGTGCCGGCATATCCGTATAAAAAGGCTGCACCAAACAAGAAAAACGCTGAAGCGTAAGCACCAAGCAAGAAGTACTTCAGCGCTGCCTCTTGTGACAGCAAACGTCGGCGTCTGCTTAAACCTGCCAACAGATAAAGAGGAAGTGAGAAAACTTCTAAAGCTACAAATAAAGTAATCAAATCTGTAGCAACTGGAAATAGCATCATTCCACCAACAGCAAACAAGAAGAGCGGGAATATTTCTGTTTGTTGATTCTTTTGTAAAAGCGCAACTGCTTCCTCGTTTGATCCAGGTACAGCAGAGGCTTGAGCTGTGAAATTTTCTTGGTCGGCTATTAGTAATACAGCAATCAACGCCAAGATCACGATAGTTGCTTGTATAAATATTCCGGCTTTATCAATAGTTACTGAATTAACTGCAGCAGTTGTTGATGAGAGATCTCTGATTCTCCATAGTTGAACTAAAGCAAGTGAGAGTGCGCCAATACTGATAGTTAGTTGTGCCGCAGCTCGATGAGTTTTACCCATGAAGGCCTCAACTAGAACACCGATTACTGCAGCAGCAAACACGATGATCATTGGCGATAAAACGAGATAGCCAAGAGATGGGGCGGTCAACATTATTTATTCACCTCCGCTACTGGGTCTGTAAAGCCAGCATTTGTAACAACTTTCTCTGAAGTTGGATTTATCAAATCAAGCACTGGCTTTGGATAAAAACCCATTACAACGATAATTGCTAGCACTGGAGCAATTGCTATTTTCTCGCGCAAATTAAGATCTGTCATTTTTTCATTACCTGGCGCAACAGGACCATGCAAGGTTTTTTGGATTGGAATTAAAATATAAAGTGCAGCCAGAATTATTCCAAGTGTTCCAATGATTGCGGCCACTGGATATCTTGTATAAGTGCCAACTAAAACTAAGAATTCGCTAACAAAGCTGGCCAAGCCAGGTAGTGCAAGTCCTGATAATCCAGCGATGAAAAAGCTCCAAGCCATCACTGGGGTAACTCTCTGAAGGCCACCAAAGTCTGAAATAGTTGATGAGTTTCTTCGAGCCATCATCCAACCAGCGATTAAAAACAAAGCTGCAGTTGAGAATCCATGATTGACCATATACAGGTTTGCACCTGACATACCTTGCGAAGTCATTGCAAAAATACCCATTGTGATAAATCCAAAGTGAGAAATCGAGGTGAAGGCAATCAAACCCTTTATATCTTTTTGACCGATTGCCATAAATGCTCCATAAATTATTGAAACTACTGCCAAAGTGATAATTAAGGGAGTAAATGTTTTACTAGCATCTGGGAAGAGTTCAATGCAGAAGCGAATCATTCCGTAGGTTCCAACTTTGTCTAATACGCCAAGCAGTAAAACAGAGGTTCCTGGTGTTGCTGACTTGGCAGCATCAGGTAGCCAGGTATGGAAAGGCCACAACGGTGCTTTGATGGCAAATGCAATAAAGAATCCTAAAAATAGGAAGTTTTCAGTTTGATTATCAATTTCAAGAGTTGCTAATTTTGTTAAATCGAAGGTAGCGCCAATTTGATTTCCAGCAATTACATAAACTCCAATTATTGAAGCCAGCATTAATAATCCACCAAACAAACTGTACAGAAGAAACTTAACTGCAGCTGCTGATCTATTGGCACTGCCATATCCACCAATTAGGAAATAAACTGGAATAAGCATTGCTTCAAAAAATACATAAAATAAGAAAAGATCAGTTGCAGCAAATACACCAATCATCATAGTTTCAAGAATTAAAATTAAGACGTAGAAAGTTTTTACACTCCATCTACCGTCATCTGATTCATTCCAGGTTGCAAGCACCACAATGGGTACCAAAATTGTTGAGAGCAAAATTAGGACAAGTGAAATACCGTCAATACCCACAGCAAAATTGATATTAAAGGCAGAGATCCAGCTATTACTCTGCGTAAATTGCATAGATGTCAGAGACTTGTCAAAGCCAATTGCTAAAAATATAGAAGCTGCTGCAACTAGGGTTGTCACTAGTAGAGCAAACTTTTTTATCAACTCTGTATTTTTGCTTGGTATGAAATACATAAGCGCCGCTCCCACCAACGGTAGAGCGCCAATTAGGGTTAATAAACTCATGCTGTTACCACCCAAATCGTTGCAATCAGTGCCAATGCTCCAACCACCATTAATAATGCATAACTTCTGACGTAACCATTTTGAATAACTCTTAATCTATTTCCAGCACTGAGTGAAACTGATCCAACACCTCTAACAACTCCATCAATTATTAAGTAATCAATATTTATTAAATTTTTAACTAAAGATTGACCAGGACGCATAAATGCTGCCTCGTTAAAGTTATCCTGTAACAAATCTTTTCGAGCTGCTCTTGTGAATACAGATACCTGCTCAGGTGCTATATCTGATTGCGCACCTCGATATTTAAGTATTGCAACACCAACTCCTATTAGCACGACAGCAACAGCCATTATTGAAACCACAATTGGTGGCAAAAGCTCTTTATGATGGACCTCGAGTGGATTTACAACTGGCTCTAACCAATGAACTAACCAATCACCCTTATACAAAAGATAGCCAGAGGCAACAGATCCAACGGAAAGTAATCCGATAGGAACCAACATCAATGCAGGACTCTCATGGGGCTCATCTTTATGACCCCATCTTTCATTTCCAAAGAAGGTCAAAATAACTACTCGTGTCATATAGAAAGCTGTAATCATTGCACCAAGCAATGTTGCAGAACCTAATATCAAACCTTTGATACCGCCTTCATTTAGGGCAGTTTCAATTATTTTATCTTTTGAGTAAAAGCCAGCAAATGGTGGAACACCAATTATTGCTAAATATCCTAAGCCAAAGGTTAAGAAAGTTATCGGCATGAACTTTCCAATACCGCCGTACTTTCGCATATTAACTTCATCTTTCATACCATGCATAACTGATCCTGCACCAAGAAACATACTAGCTTTGAAGAAACCGTGAGTTAGTAAATGCATGATTGCAAATGCATAACCGATTGGACCCAAGCCAGTTGCCAAAATCATGTAACCAATTTGTGACATAGTTGAGGCAGCAAGTGCCTTTTTAATATCATCCTTTGCCATACCAATAATTGCACCAAACAATAAAGTTATTCCACCAACAATTAAAACCATTAATTGTGCTATTGGGGCCGCATCAAAAACAAAATTAGATCTAGTAATTAGGTAAACACCAGCAGTCACCATAGTTGCAGCATGAATTAGAGCCGAGACCGGAGTTGGGCCAGCCATCGCATCTCCCAGCCAAGATTGCAATGGGAACTGTGCAGATTTTCCACAGGCAGCTAGTAGTAGCATCAAGCCAATCGCAGTTAATTGTGTTGATGATGCCTGATCAACACCATCTTTCATCCCAGAAAATGAAACATCACCAAAAGTTGCAAATGAAATCATAATTGCAAGAGATAATCCGACATCGCCCACGCGGTTGGCCACAAAGGCTTTTTTGGCGGCAGTTGCATAAGCAGGTTTTTCATTCCAGAAACCAATTAATAGGTAAGAGGCAAGACCAACACCCTCCCATCCAACATAAAGATTTAAATAAGAGTCACCTAAAACAAGAAGCAACATCGAGGCAATAAATAAGTTTAGGTAGGCAAAAAAACGCCTACGATCTAAATCATGTGACATATATGCAATTGAATAAACATGAATCAAGGTGCCAACCCCAGTAATTAATAGGACAAAACAGATTGAAAGTTGGTCTAACAAAAGCGAGGCATCGACTTTAAAGGATCCTACGGAGATCCAAGTAAATATTTTTTGTGTTACTGCCCGATTCTCTTCAGATCTTGATTGCATCGCAAAAAATTCAATTATTCCAATTGTAAAAGTTGAAGCAGAAACAATTGTTCCCATGATGTGGCCCCAAGAATTAGCTCGCTTGCCAGCTAGCAATAAAATTGCTGAGCTAAATAACGGGAGGGCAATTAACCAAAGTAAATTCTCAGATGTCTGCATGATTATCTCTTAAGCAAACTTGCATCATCGACAGATGCTGAACGTCTAGAGCGATAAATAGTTACGATGATTGCTAGCCCTACTACTACTTCACAAGCAGCGACTACCATGGTGAAGAAAGCCACTACTTGACCCTCTAAATTCCCGTTGATTCTGGCAAAAGTTACAAAAGCCAAATTAGCCGCATTAAGCATCAACTCGATGCACATGAAAACAACAATTGAGTTTCGACGGACTACTACTCCAATTGCACCAATTGTAAATAAAATTGCCGAGAGGTAAAGGTAATTTGCGACTGCCACTACTTTTCCTCCTCTTCATTTTTTTTCATTTCGAATGTTGCGCTTTCAATCATGTCACCACGTGCCTGCAATACAGAGGAAATTGAGGTTGGAGCAGCTTGTCCTGTTGGCAAGAGTGCAGGAACATCTACTGCGTTGTGAAGTGCGTAAACCCCAGCACTTGGTAGACCGGAGGCATCCTTCAGGCTAGCTTTTCTAAATCTTGCAATCGAAAGATCTCGTTGTGAATTCTTTGATTTAGATTTTTGGCTATGTCCTAAAACCATTGCACCAATTGCTGCTGTAATCAATAGGGCTGAAACTATTTCAAATGCAAAGACATATCTGGTAAATAACTCTGCAGCAATACCAAATGCATTTCCGTCAGCATTAGCAGCACTTAAGCCAATTACGGGTCGGTTAAAGGTAGCTCGACTGATTAAACTAACTAATAGGCCACCAAAACCAATTGCTGCAACTATAGCTATTGGGCGAAGTCCTGGGATGTTCTCTACTAGCGAATCTGAAGTATCAACTCCTACCAACATTAAAATAAACAAGAACAACATCATTACGGCACCGGTATATACAACAATTTGAACAATACCCAAGAAGAGTGCCTCTTGAGCAATATAGAAAATTGCCAACGAAATCATGACCCAGGCAAGTAGCAATGCAGAATGAACCGCCTTTTTTACAAATAGCATTCCCAACGCTGCCAAGACTGATAATGGAGCAAGGAAATAAAATAAATATGACTCTGGTGTGGCTGTAGTGCCAACATCTAATGCGAGGCTAATCATCAATAGCTACGCCTTGAGATGGATGGGAGCCAGTTACTTCACCACGATAATAATTACCATCATCAGTATTTGGATACATTGGGTGTGGTGGTGGAACCATGCCGGCACGAAGTGGACCTAACAGATCATCTTTTTCAAAGATTAATTTGCCCCGAGTGCTATCGGCTAACTCATACTCATTTGTCATAGTCAGTGCTCTAGTTGGACATGCCTCGATACACAAACCACAAAAAATACATCTTAAGTAGTTAATTTGATAAACCTTGCCATATCGCTCACCTGGTGAAAAATGTTCGCCCTCTTTGTTATCGGCACCCTCAACATAAATTGCATCTGCTGGGCATGCCCATGCACATAATTCACAACCAATGCATTTCTCAAGTCCATCTGGATGTCGATTTAACTGGTGCCTACCGTGAAATCTTTCAGCAGTTGGTTCCTTAACCTCTGGATATTGAACCGTGTTGACCTTCTTAAACATAGTTCTAAATGTGACCCAAAAACCAAGAAGTTGCTTTCCAAAACTTGCGCTCTCATGATCAGTGATTGGTGCTTTTGCTTGATCAGCTTTAGCTAATCCAAACTCCTCGTTGCGAGGCAATAATTCATCAGCCATTTATTTGCTCCACTCTCGAGGTTGGGATTGAAGGGACAGGAAAGCTCGGTTCAGTTGCATCAACTATCTTTGCGGCATTCGATATTTTAACTTTCTGTCTTTCATATAAAGATGAACCGGCCAGATACAAAAGTGCCACGGTGAAGACAAAGGCAAAAATTACCGCTTGAGGTGCATTCTGTTGTGACAGTACCCGTAAAGTAGCAACAACTAAGATCCACGCCAGTGAGAATGGAATCAATACTTTCCAGCCAAACTTCATGAACTGGTCATAGCGCAATCTTGGCAAAGTACCGCGTAACCAAACAAAGACAAAGAAAAATGCTAACACCTTGATGAAGAACCAAACTAATGTAAACCAACCGCCTAACCATTGCTCTGTAAAGCCAAGCCCTGGAAGTGCTCGATAGCCACCTAAAAATAGTGTGGTCGCTAGTGCAGATACAGCAATAATGTTTACATACTCTGACAAGAAAAATAGTGCAAACTTTAGAGATGAATACTCGGTGTGGAATCCACCAACCAATTCTCCTTCAGCCTCTGCTAAGTCAAATGGCGCACGATTAGTTTCGCCAACCATAGAAATTGCGTAAATAACAAAGGATGGGAAAAGCACTACGGCATACCACCATTGATCTTGAGCCGCAACAATTTCTGAAGTCGACATAGAGCCGGCATAGATAAATACCGCAACAAGTGACAATCCCATTGCCACTTCATATGAAATTACTTGAGCTGAAGAACGTAGTCCACCCAACAGAGGGTAAGTAGATCCGGAAGACCAACCTGCAAGCACAATTCCGTAAACGCCAACAGAGGCAATCGCCAGAACATAAAGAACACCAACAGATAGATCTGTTAACTGCATAGCTGTTTGCTGACCAAAGAAATTTACCGGTCCAGTCATTGGAATTACGGCAAATGCCATAAAGCAAGTCGTTGTACTAATTATTGGTGCAATCACAAAAACAATTCGATCAGCTGCCTTTGGAATTAAATCCTCTTTTAAAGCTAACTTCACACCATCTACTAATGCTTGTAATAAACCAAATTTTCCAACTCTATTTGGCCCACTTCTTTGTTGCATTCTGGCAACAATTCGTCGTTCCCCCCAAACTGACATAATCGTTAGGAAAACGCACACTGCAAAAACAAGCAACCCCTTTAAGACGATTACCCAGCCTGGATCCTGGCTAATTAGCTCTGCATTAGTCATGCTTTAGCCACCTTAACTATTGAGTTTCCAACTACGCCAAGATTTCTTATCAACTGACTATTACTTGAGTTACGTGGCAACCAGATGGAGGAGTCATCAATGTTTGCAATCACGCAAGGTAGCGTGACTGCGCCATAACTATTTGACACTCTAACTAAGTCATTATCTTTAACGCCGAGATTACTTGCGCGGGACTTACTAATAACTGCAACAGATGCACGTGCTGTGCCTGCCAAATTTTCTTCGCCATCTTGTAAAGATCCCTTATCGAGCAAGTTTCGCCATGAGGTAAGAATTGCCTCTTCACCACTCACAGTTGGATTTGCACTGGCAGTTACTGATTTCATTGTTGATCGAGCGCCATCCCATGCACCAAGTGATTCCATCTCTGCTCTAGCCGCTTTAACTGTCGGCAGGTTAATAGGTCTGCCAATCTCATCTGCCAAGATTGAGAGAATTCTGACATCGCTGCGGTTTAATGATTGCTCAACTGCTGCTTCAAACTTTCGTACTTTGCCTTGCCAATCCATAAATGATCCACTCTTTTCAACAACAGCTGCAACAGGTAGTACCACCGACGCATGCTCTGTAATATCACTGTGTCGAATTTCAAGTGAAACTATAAATTTTTTAGCTAGTTTTATTTTGGCATCTGCAGAAATATCCATGGGATCAACTCCGCCAATTACTAGAGCTTGCAGATCTGAATTAATCATTTCTTGCGTGTCCATGCCCTGGTCGGTTGGCAAAGAATTAACAGACCAAGCTGTCGAAATATCTACTCTGGCTGAGGCATCACCTACTGAGCGATATCCCGGCAATAAATTTGGCAGTGCACCAGCGGCTATTGCACCCACCTCACCAGCTCGTCTTGGAATCCAACCTAATTTGGCACCGCTACCGCTGATTAGTTTTGCTACCGCCGACAATGCCCCTGGTGTTTCTGCTGCTCGCTCTCCAACTAGTACTACTGATTTATTTGTTAATCCTGTAATCGAATTAATCGCAGAGACTTCATTACCTGCTGCAGTTTTAATCAAATTTGCATTTAACTTTTCACTGCCACGACTTGCAAACGCAGCAATGCTAGTCACTTTAATTGAACGCTTATGAACTTGTTTGTAAATTCTTAAAAAGACAATTGGTGACTCATCTTCTGGTTCAAAATTGACTAGAACTACATGGTCTGCTTTATCAATATCTGCATAAGTTGCTGAAGTTGGTACTGAAGTTAAGAAATCCAGCTCCTCTGATGTGTGAACTCGGGCGCGGAAATCAATGTTGTTGCTTTCAAGTGCTACTCGAGCAAATTTGCTATAACCGTAAGCATCTTCAACAGTTGCTCTACCGCCAACCAATACACCAGCTCTCACACCTTTTAATCCAGCCGCAGCAGCAGCGATAGCTTCAGGCCAAGATGCTTCTTGAAGTTGACCATTTGCATCACGAATTAGTGGTGTAGAAATTCTATTTTTCGCCACTTCATATTTAAATGCCCAGCGGCCTTTATCGCAGTTCCATTCCTCATTTACAGATGCATCTTCACCAGCAAGTCTTCGTAAAGTCTTTCCTCTTCGCACATCAGTACGCATTGCGCACCCGGATGCACAGTGTTCACAAGCGGATTCAGTTGAAACTAAATCAAAAGGTCTGGCTCTAAATCGATAAGAGGTGCCAGTCAAAGCACCTACTGGACAGATTTGAACGGTATTTCCAGAAAAGTAAGAATCAAATGGCTCATCTTCATAAATTCCAACCTGCTGCAGCGCACCTCGTTCATTGAGAGTTATAAATGGATCGCCAGCAATTTGTTCAGAAAATCTAGTGCAGCGAGCGCAAAGCACGCATCGTTCACGATCTAACAACACTTGAGAAGAGATAGCTACTGGTTTTTCAAAAGTTCGCTTTACACCTTCAAATCGAGATTCAGGGCGACCGTTAGACATTGCTTGGTTTTGCAATGGACACTCACCACCTTTGTCACAGACTGGACAATCCAATGGGTGATTGATTAACAAAAGCTCCATTACTCCTTTTTGGGCTTTGTCTGCAACTGAAGAGGTTAATTGAGTTTTCACAATCATTCCGGTTTCCACTGGAATGGTGCAGGAGGCTTGTGGCTTAGGAAAAGCACGACCATTAATCTCAATATCAACTAAGCATTGTCGGCAAGCACCAGCTGGTTCAAGTAACGGGTGATCACAAAATCTTGGAATTTGTATTCCGAGTTTTTCTGCAGCTCTAATTACTAAGGTGCCCTTTGGTACGGTGACTTCAAAACCATCAATAACGCAGGTGATCATCTCAACTTTTTGCTCTGTGCTCATCTCTTGAATACTCATCTAACACCTGCACTTTCAAACAAGGTGGCAGCTGTTGGATCAAATGGGCAAGTGCCGGCAGAAAGATGATCTAAATACTCTTGTCGGAAATACTTAAGGGAGGAAATAATTGGACTAGCTGCGCCATCTGCGAGAGCGCAAAATGAACGTCCCATTATGTTGTCACAAAGATCTAGTAACTTGTCCAAATCTGCTTCAGTGCCTTTACCTGACTCTAAATCTTTTAGAACCTGCACTAGCCACCAGGTTCCTTCTCGACATGGTGTGCATTTGCCGCAAGATTCATGCTTATAAAATTCGGTCCAACGCAATACTGCTCGAACCACACAGGTGGTCTCATCAAAGATTTGTAAGGCTTTTGTTCCCAGCATTGAGCCAGCAGCAGAGACGCCTTCATAATCTAATGGCACATCCAAGTGTGCATCGGTAAATATCGGTGTTGATGAACCACCCGGTGTCCAAAACTTTAATTTATGACCAGATCTAACTCCACCCGATATCTCTAATAATTGGCGCAGAGTTATACCAAGTGGTGCCTCAAACTGTCCTGGATTATTTACATGCCCAGATAGCGAATAAAGTGTAAAGCCTTTGCTTTTCTCTGTTCCCATTGCGGTAAACCATGCAACGCCATTATTTATAATCGCAGGTACTGAGGCCACAGACTCAACATTGTTAACAACTGTTG
This sequence comes from uncultured Candidatus Nanopelagicus sp., assembly GCA_964506125.1. Taxonomy (GTDB): domain Bacteria; phylum Actinomycetota; class Actinomycetes; order Nanopelagicales; family Nanopelagicaceae; genus Nanopelagicus. Next base: position 28,868 of record CAZDKV010000007.1, on the reverse strand, counting down.
GCTTTGCATATAAGCCAGCGATTGCTGGAAATGGTGGACGTAATCTTGGTTGTCCTCTAAAGCCCTCAAGTGAATCAAGCAAAGCGGTTTCCTCACCGCAAATATATGCACCTGCTCCAACATGTAAAACTAATTCAAGATCAAAACCTTTGCCTAATATGTTTTTACCAAGCAAGCCTGCTTTATAAGCATCTTCAATGGCTTGCTGAACTCTTCTAACTACATGTGTTACTTCACCCCGAATATAAATAAAGGCGTAATTAGCTCTAATCGCATAAGAGCCAATAATTACTCCCTCGATAAGTACATGGGGGTTAGCCATCATTAATGGCGTATCTTTACAAGTGCCTGGCTCTGATTCATCAGCATTTACAACAAAGTAATGCTCTTTATTATCACCTTGTGGAATAAAGCCCCATTTATTTCCGGTAGGAAAACCCGCACCGCCCCTACCTCTTAACCCTGAATCTTTAACCAATTGAATAACATCATCAGGCTTCATCGCTAAGGCTTTTTCAACAGCGGTATACCCACCATTGCGTTTGTAACCTGCAATGGTAAATGAATCTGCTTGATCCCAATGGGCCGAAAGTACTGGAGTTAATTTACTCATGCTCCACCCTTTGCCTTATTTAATCCCAACAATGTTGGTTCTCCTGCTTGCACGCCCTCATTTGCCAACCCATCAGAAATTCCAGCAAGCACTGCAGAATTTTGTTTCCAAGTTCGCAATGTCTTTGGGCCACGTGTTGGTGGGATTGGATTTCCAGCTCTGGCACTATCGACTAGATCTTTAGTTGATTGCACTGTTTGGTTGTCATAAAACTCCCAATTGACCATTACTACGGGGGCATAATCACAAGCAGCGTTACATTCAATATGCTCTACGGAAACTTTGCCATCTGGTGTTACGCCATCATTTTCAATATTTAAGTGTTCTTTGATAGCACTAAATATTGCATCTCCACCCATAACCGCACATAAAGTATTGGTACAGATGCCGACATGGTACTCACCCACAGGTTTTGATTTATATTGTGTATAGAAAGTTGAAACTGCAGTTACTTCAGCGGTAGCTAGATCTAATTTTTGACCAATTAATTCAATTCCTTCATTTGTTACATATCCATCAATGGATTGCACATAATGAAGCAGTGGCATGATTGCAGATCGCTTACGTGGGTATCTTGCAATAATTGAATCCATGATTGAAATTTGTTCTGCTGTAAATGCCATTATCGATCAACTCCACCCATTACTGGATCAATTGATGCCACCGCAGCAACTACATCTGAAATCTGTCCACCTTCACACATCGCTGCAGTTGATTGCAAATTGTTAAATGATGGATCACGGAAGTGAACTCGATAAGGTCTAGTGCCACCATCTGAAACTAAATTAACCCCTAGCTCACCACGAGGAGATTCAATTGCGGTATAAACCTGACCTGCTGGAACTCTAAATCCTTCGGTTACTAATTTAAAGTGATGAATCAACGCCTCCATTGATTCACCCATGATTTCTCTAATGTGATTTAGTGAATTACCCATACCATCTGCACCGACAGATAATTGAGAAGGCCAGGCAATCTTTTTATCGGCCACCATTACTGGTTGACCCTCCAATTTTTCTAACTTAGAAACACATTGTTCGATAATTCTTAAAGATTGCTCAAGCTCTTTCATTCTGATTAAAAAGCGACCATAAACATCACAGGTATCTGTTGTTGGAATATCAAATTCATAATTCTCATAACCGCAATAAGGTTGTGCCTTACGCAAATCCCAGGCTAATCCAGTTGAGCGAAGCACTGGGCCAGTAATTCCTAAAGTTGTACAACCTGCTAAATCTAGATAACCAACACCTTGTGTTCGCTTAATCCAGATCGAATTACCAACTAACAATTTTTCATTATCTTTAAAGTTAATTCTTAGATCCTTTATTGTTTCGCGAATCTTTTTTAAAGCACCCTCTGGTAAATCTTGGGCCACTCCACCTGGCCGGATATAGGCCATATTCATACGTAATCCAGAGAGCATTTCAAAAATATCTAATACTTTCTCTCGCTCTCGAAATGCAAAGATCATTGGCGATAGTGCTCCTAGTTCTAATGCGCCAGTTCCCAACGCCACCATATGAGATGAGATTCGATTGAACTCCATCATCATTACTCGAATAACGGTTGCTCTTTCTGGTACATCATTTGTAATCCCCAACAACTTCTCAACTCCTAGGCAATAAGCAGTTTCATTAAATATCGGAGAGAGATAATCCATTCTGGTTACAAAAGTTACTCCTTGAGTCCAGTTTCTAAACTCAGTATTTTTTTCAATACCAGTATGCAAATATCCAATTCCGCACCTAGTTTCAGTGATTGTTTCGCCCTCTAATTCCAGAATCAAGCGCAGAACACCATGCGTTGATGGGTGCTGAGGTCCCATATTTAAAACTACGCGTTCTTCTTTAGTCGCACCAATTTCAGTAACTAATGCATCCCAATCTCCACCAGTGACTGAGTAAACCCGTCCTTCGGTTGTCTCCTGCGAGGATGCGTATGGATCGGTATAAGTTGTCATGAATAACTCCGACGTTGCGATGGAGCAGGGACAGTTGCACCTTTATATTCAATCTCAATTCCACCCAACGGATAATCTTTTCGTTGCGGAAATCCTGACCAGTCATCTGGCATCAAAATACGTGTCAATCCAGGGTGATTATCAAAAATAATTCCAAACATGTCATAAGTTTCTCGCTCATGCCAATTAGTACCCGCCCAAATTTCAACTAATGAAGGAATATGAGGATCTTTTTCGGATACACAAACTTCCAATCGAATTCTTTGATTTCTGGTAATTGAAAGTAGTGAATAGATTGCATGTAGCTCTCGATTTGTTTCTTCTGGATAGTGCACACCATTCACGCCAACACACATCTCAAACCTAAGTTGATCCCGTAATATCTTGGCTACTTCAAACAAACGATTAGATTTTATAAATAGCGTTAGCTCGCCACGGTCTACAACAACTTTCTCAATTGCATCACTAAAAAGTGGATAAGCCCGCTCTAAATCATCAGCTACCTGATCAAAATAACCACCAAAAGGTCGCTCGGTTGAACCGATTACGCTTTGAGTTTTAACTAATCCGCCAAAACCAGAGGTATCGCCACTTCCTTGGCTACCAAACATCCCATTCTTGCTCATGCTAACAACCCTTTTAATTGGTGGGTAGGTTTTGCAGCTAACGCTGCTGCTTCAACCTCTTTGATAATTTTTTCTCTGTTTGGACCAAGTTTTTCATTTCCAATTTGCTCATGTAACTTCAAGATTGCATCCATTAACATTTCAGGTCTTGGTGGGCACCCCGGTAGATAAATATCAACTGGAATTATGTGATCTACTCCCTGCACAATTGCATAGTTATTAAACATTCCACCTGATGAAGCACATGCACCCATAGCAATTGACCACTTAGGCGCTGCCATTTGATCATAAATCTGACGAACTACTGGTGCCATTTTGTTACTTACCCGGCCAGCAACAATCATTAAATCTGCTTGGCGAGGCGAGGCTCTAAATACCTCCATGCCAAATCTAGCTAAGTCATATCTGCCAGCACCTGCGGCCATCATTTCAATGGCACAACAAGCCAATCCAAATGTTGCGGGCCACAATGAGTTTTTCCGCATGTATCCAGCAAGCTTTTCAACTGTTGTTAATAAAAACCCGCTTGGTAATTTCTCCTCTAAACCCATAATTAATCCCATTCCAATCCACCGCGACGCCAAACATAGGCGTAGGCGACAAAAACGGTGCCAATAAACAATCCCATTTCAACTAATCCAAATAATCCAAGTTCATCAAATGCAACTGCCCATGGATACAAAAAGACAATTTCAATATCAAACACAATAAAAAGCATTGCGGTTAAGAAATATTTGATCGGAAATCTTCCGCCACCAGCTGCCTGCGGCGATGGTTGGATACCGCACTCATATGCATCCGACTTTGCGCGGTTATATCTTTTTGGACCGGTAAGCGCTGCGGCGACAACTGAAAAAATTGCAAAACCAAAGCCAATAGCCCCAATCGCCAAGATAGGCACATATGGATTAAATGAGAGATTCATACGGTCAAATCTTATGGTTTGCCGGCGGTGTCATTTGCCACTTACGCCTTGTACCCAATGTGAACTGCGACAATTCCGAAGGTTAGGTCCTGCCAAGCCACTGAGTTCCACCCATTTTTTTGCATTATCTGGGCTAGGCCTGCCTGATCTGGCCAGGCTCGGATCGATTCTGCAAGATAGATATAAGCCTGTGGATTTTTACTTATCTTTCGAACAATGGCCGGAAGTGCTTTCATTAAATAATTTAAATAAACAGTTTTAAATACTTTATTTACTGGATGGGAGAATTCTGCAATAACAATTTTTCCACCTGATTTAGTAACTCGCAGTGCTTCTCTTAAAGCTAATGATGTGTCATTGGTATTTCGTAAACCAAATGAAATTGTAGTTACATCAAATGTGTTTTCTCCAAATGGCAGTTTAAGTGCATCTCCTTGAACAAATTTAATGTCTTTATTTTGCTTTCTGCCTTGGTTCAACATTCCTTCTGAAAAATCTAACGCGGTAACCTGTGCGCCTTTATCTACTAATGGCCGTGCAGATGAACCGGTTCCAGCGGCAATATCTAAGATCTGCATCCCCGATTTTGGGCCAATGATTGTCGTCACACTCTTGCGCCATGCTTTGGTTCGCCCCAGGCTTAGTAGGTCATTTAAAAAGTCGTATCGACTTGCCACGCCATCAAACATCTTTGAAACGTCATCTGGATCTTTATTTAAATTTGCGCGGACCACGCCCCCATTCTCCAAGGAGTAGGCTTTACAGACAAATCCTGTAAATAGATGGGTACAAATTATCAATGTCGGTTCTGATCACTACTGAACTCTTAGGAGAGAACTCAGTACTTACCTCAGTTGAAAGCCAGTTAGATTTAACTGCAGCTTGGATTCGAAGTGGTGATGGATTAATTGGATTTGGTGAGTATAGAAAAATAGAGATTTCTGGAGCTGATCGTTTTAAACAGGCACGCACCTGGTGGAATCAACAATTATCTGAATTTAAGATTCAAAATAATGTTCATGGCAGCGGAACTGGTCCCATACTTTTTACCTCTTTTTCTTTTGACCCACACCAAAGTTCGGTATTGGTAATTCCAGAAATTATTCTGGCAAAGAAGGGCAACAAATCCTGGGTTACCTGGATTGGTGATACCCGACAACCTGATTTTTCTAGAATTCAAAGCACAGTACCAAGCGGTGAAATATCTTGGGCTGGTGGATCAATCTCGGAAGATAAATGGCGCGAACAAGTTACTTTTGCGGTTAAATCAATCAAGGAGGGAAGGTTAGAAAAAGTAGTTCTAGCTAGGGATCAGATTGCTCGCTCTAATCAACCAATAAATACTCGTAGTATTTTACAAAGATTAGAGATTGATTATCCCTCTACTTGGTTATTTCTAGTGGATGGATTAATTGGTGCAACTCCTGAGCTTTTAGTTAGATTGAGTAAGTCGCTTGTAACTTCTCGAGTCTTAGCTGGCACTATCCAAAAAACTGGTAATGAAGATAGGGATTTAGCTTTGGCTGCATCTTTAGCCAAGTCCTCTAAAGATTTGGAGGAACATGAGTACGCCGTCAGATCAGTTGCAGATGCCTTAGAACCATTTTGCTCCTCTACTAATGTTCCTGAGTCACCTTTTGTTCTTCATCTATCAAATGTTATGCACCTTGCAACCGATGTAACAGGCGTTTTAAATGACAGCGCAACACAAGCAGATGTCTTCACACTTATTGAGCAGCTTCACCCAACCGCTGCGGTGTGCGGTACGCCGACGGAAGTAGCAAAACAATTAATCAACGATCTAGAAAAAATGAATAGAGGGCGTTATGCCGCTCCTGTTGGCTGGATTGATGCGAATGGTGATGGTGAGATAGCAATCGCACTTCGTTGCGGATTATTGCTTGAGGATAAAAAATCAATGAGAATATTTGCTGGTTGCGGAATTGTTGCTGGTTCAGATCCAGAAACAGAGTTTGCAGAGAGTCAGGCTAAATTAATGCCTATGCGAACTGCGCTAGAGATGCTTTGAGAAATTGCTTTTAACTCTTTAGCATTAGTCTCACGATCGGGAACTTTAATTATCACAATCTCTAATCCATCCACTGATTTACTCATCACTTTTTGTAGATCTATGAAAGTCTCTACTCTTACTGCATTTACACCAAACCCGATACAAACTTTAACTAAATCTAGGTTGTGCGGAGTGCCAAACAATTGATCAAAGTTGTCAACACCTGCCTGTGGTAACGTAGAAAATATTCCACCACCGTTGTTGTCAATAACATAAATACGCACATTTTCATCAGCTGCATTACTCAAAGCTGAAATATCATGCAGGAAGGTCAAATCACCTAAAATTGCATATGTCGTCTCATACTCTTTTGCAACGCCAAAAATTGTTGAAATGTTGCCATCTATTCCAGCTAAGCCACGATTTGCAAAAACTTCAAGACCGCCCCTTGGCTTACAAAATGCCTCAACATCCCTAACTGGGCGAGATGAACCAACAAACAAAGCAGATGAATCTGGCAAAGACTTAGTAATCTCTGCAATAACAAATTGCTCTGACCACTGTAAATTCTCAATCTGTTCAGCAGCTGATCTTGATGCTTTCTGCCAAACAATTAAATCACTTTTCTCACCAACCACATGACTTGGTATGGCTGAAAGCATCAATTTTCCCTCCCTATTACTATCTATATCTAGAGAGCGCGGATCAATTACAATCAAATTCTTTGCAAGTTTTATAAAGTTGTTTGTACTTCTTGACAATGTAGTTCTGCCAATTACTACTACATTTTCCGGGGCAAATTTACTTGCAATCTCACTGTCGCTTAAAAACAAGGCCGCGTGCGCAATCGACTGAGGGAAGGAAATTGGATCTTCAGCAATCACTGGCCAATTCAGTTTATCTGCAAACTCTAAAACTTGATCGACTCGGTAACCTGCACGATCATGACCAACAACTAGGACACCAGTTGTTAATTCGAGTTTGCCATGTATGTGGTTTTCAAAATTAAGCGGATTTATCTTTAGACCTGCAAGCCAATCGTTTTTCTCAACACTAAGTAACGGCTCATCAAATTGGATATTTAGGTGTATTGGCCCACCGCTCATTAGTGACTTAACTTCAATCTCTGATGAAATATCATGAGTCTTGATGCCTGGAAAGATATTTACTTGATTAGTAGTTTGGTTTGCACCGGTTTTTCTTAATCTAGCCGGTCTATCAGCGGTGATAATTAACAATTTAGTTGTGCTGTGCAAAGCTTCGATTGCAGCTGGATGAAAATTCGCAGCTGCTGTTCCGCTTGTACAAATAACTGCTACATAGTTATTACTGGCCTTTGATATCCCTAGTGCATAAAAAGCAGCACCGCGTTCATCAATCTTTACATGCAGGTCGATTATTTGCTTTTGGGCCGCCTCACCAAGTGCTGTGAGTAGCGGTGCGTTACGAGATCCTGGCGAAACAACAAAATCACTTACTCCTACTTCAATTAATTGACGCAGGACTGCATGTGCTAATTTCGTTGCATTACTCATTATGAAACCTCGGCATATATCTCATTAACTCTATCTTGCCACCAACTAAGTCTTGCGGGCTCGGCCTCATATTCTTCAATTAAGTCAGGAACAACTCTGCGGTTTTTGATAAACCCATTCTCCGCTATTAGTGGTTGACTTGTAACATCGGCTTCAAGTAGTGCAACAGTCGCTAAACCACAAGGGCCATAAAGGTTTGGAGTTGCAGCTGCCAAGGATAAGCCGTGAGAAATACCGACACTACTATCTAAAGCACTTGAAACTACAACAGGAAGTTGAATTTTTTCAATCACCTCAAGGGCTGATTGAAAACCACCAGTTGGCGCCCACTTAATGATCGCCACATCTGCTACTTCCTTTAATTTTGTTAAATCAGAACCCAGGTTTTTTCTAATTGATTCATCAACGGCAAGTGGGATTTTTACCATCTGGCGTAAAGACTTAAGATCGGAAATATCTCGGCATGGTTGTTCAACATAATCAATTCGGTCTGAAAACTCTTGTGCATAATTTCTCAAATTAATAATTGCCTCTTCTAGATTCCAGCTACCATTTACATCTAACCGAAATTTTGCGTCAGGAATATTTCGCAGGATCTCTTGAAGCAAAAGATGATCATTAACAAAGTCGTTTACTTTCACCTTAATAGTCCTACAGCCGTTAAAGCTAGCCAACAAGGAAGAAACTTGATCAACTTTTACATTAGGTAATGTTGCATTTACTGCTACTTCATCACGAATCGGCTTTGGCGCAGGTTTTGTCGCAGCTTCAAGGGCAGCCTTTAGCCACGTTGCAGATTCCTTATTGTTGTACTCAATAAACGGTGAGAATTCACTCCAACCTTGCGGTCCTTCAAACAATGCAATTTCACGATTTTTTATTTGTCGAAAATTGTATTTGACTGGAATTGAAACTACTTTTAATTGAAAGGGAAACATTAATTACGGACGTTTAGGGAATTTATTAAAATTTGGCTCACGCTTTTCTTGATAAGCGTTTCTACCCTCTTGACCCTCCTCGGTTAGGTAAAACAACAAAGTTGCATCCCCTGCTAATTGTTGTACTCCAGCTAGGCCATCATCTGCAGCATTTAATCCTGCTTTTAGTAATCGAAGGGCCATTGGTGAGTGTCGAAGCATCTCTCTTGCCCAAGAAACTGTCTCTGCCTCTAAATCTTTAACGGGAACAACAGCATTTACTAATCCCATATCTAATGCTTCTTGTGCATCATATTGGCGGCAAAGAAACCAAATTTCTCGTGCTTTTTTCTGACCAACATGTGCAGCTAATAATCCCGCTCCGTAGCCGCCGTCAAATGATCCAACCATGGGACCTGTTTGACCAAACTTTGCATTCTCGGCTGCAATTGTTAAATCACAAACCACATGCAAAACATGTCCACCGCCTATGGCCCAACCTGCAACCATTGCCACAACTGGCTTAGGAGTTCTGCGAATTTGAATTTGGAGATCTAAAACATTTAGTCGGCCTATTCCTTTTTTGCTTAATTCATCATCACCTAGATATCCGTCATCACCACGAACATTTATGTCTCCACCAGAACAAAAAGCCTCGGTACCTTCACCAGTAAATATGATTACTCCAACTTGATCATTATCGCGAGCTAAATCAAAAGCCTTAGCTAATTCCTTTAGGGTTTGTGGCCGAAAAGCGTTTCGTACCTCTGGGCGATTAATCGTGATTTTTGCCATGCCTTCAGATACTTGGTATCTAATGTCTTTAAAATTTTCTCCACCATTACCAATCTCCCACTTTGGAATAGTTCGATCACCCGGTGCTCGTTTAATCGGCTTGCTCAAGAGGTGCTCCTAAGGTTTCAATCACAATTAGATAAGAGATAGCCTACGGTGATTATGGGAGAAAAAGAACTGCGAGAATTAATCCCGATTCAGGCTGAGTGGTCAATCCCACAATTACAAGAAAGTATGGCGGCGGCACTCGAAGGTTCGGGTCCAGCACTTTCCACCTCCACCTTGAGGGTCAAACAAGTTCCAAGTGAGATTGCACTTGTAGTAAACACATCTGGTTCAACAGGTACTCCAAAAGCTGTTGCGATTTCATCAGCTGCTCTAATTGCTTCAACAAATGCTAGTCACAAGTATTTAGGTGCAACACCGGGTGACTCTTGGTCATTATTGCTACCAACAACTCATATTGCAGGGCTTAATGTATTAATTAGAGCTACCGCACTTGGATCTAGAGTTATAGATAACCGAGATAAAGATAATTACATTGATGCAGATTTCATCTCTATTGTCCCCACTCAACTACATAAAGCATTGACTATGGACGCTAAATTACTTGAGCACTTGACTGCAGCTGAAGCAGTTTTAGTCGGCGGTGCTCCTTTAAGTGAAAAAATGAAAAAAGAAGCTGTTAGTAAGCATGTAAAAGTTATTACCACCTATGGAATGACGGAAATGAGTGGAGGCTGCGTTTATAACCAAAAACCACTAGATGGGGTTGAAATCAAAATTTCTGATCAGGGTTTGATCCAACTTAGTGGTCCAATGATTGCATCAGGATACCTAAATAATGATGGAAAAATTTTTGAAGAGTTTAAATCTGGTTGGTTTGAGAGCAGTGACTTAGGTGAGTTTAATAATGGAGTTTTAAAGATTCTAGGCAGATCTGATGATGTCATAATCTCAGGAGGTGAAAAGATTTCTTTGATAGAGGTTGAAGAGCAAATAAAAAAAATATTACCAGGATTTGAAGTTATAACCTTTGCTATGACAGATGATAAATGGGGAGATAAGTTATGCCTTGCCTCAACATCTCTGATCAACCAGGCTGAGTTGCGATTAAAAATGGGAAATTTAGCAACTCCCAAAGAATTTTTTATCTTCGAATCAGTTCCTAAAACTTCACTTGGGAAACCAGATCGCAGACGTGCAAGTGAAATTGCAAGTAAGATGAGAATTAAATGAATAAATGGATAATTGGCGCAAGGGTTAAGACACTACCTGCAGCTGTTGCCCCCGTATTAATTGGCACCGCTTATGCAACTCAAATTTCTTGGCTAAATGCCTCTCTCGCGATGTTGGTGGCACTATTTCTCCAAATTGCTGTGAATTATTCCAATGATTACTCCGATGGCATAAAAGGAACAGATTCAAATCGAGTTGGTCCAATTCGACTAGTTGCATCAGGATTGGCAACTGCTAAATCAGTCAAGCAAGCAGCAGTAATCTCATTTGTAATAGCGGCTATTGCCGGCACAATTTTGGCAATAAATGTTTCATACTGGTTAATCGTTGTTGGAGCTATTTCTATTTGGGCAGCTTGGGGATACACCGGGGGTAAAAAACCCTATGGCTATTTTGGATTTGGAGAACTTTCAGTCTTTATTTTTTTTGGTCTAGTGGCAACAGTTGGTAGCTACTATGTTCAAGAGCAAGTAATTAATTGGCAAATTATTTTTCTAGCAATTCCAGTTGGTGCACATTCTTGTGCAATTTTGGCGATAAATAATTTGCGAGATCTTCCCCAAGATGCTCTGTCAGGCAAGCGAACTATGGCGGTAAAAATTGGTGATAAAAATACTCGGCGTTTTTTTGTACTTCTCTTAGCAACTGCTCAGATATTAGCTATTGGAGCCAGTGCAATAACCCAATTAGCCTTTATCAGCGCGCTATGCCTGCCTTTGACCTTCTTAATCAGTAAAGAGGTGTTGGCAGGTGCTGCTGGCAAAGAGTTAATCTCGGTGTTGACTAAAACTGCAAAATTGCAGTTATTAATGGCTGTATTTATAACTACAGCACTCATAATCCAAAAAGGCTAAACTTAGGGCATGCTTAAGTACTTAGTGGTCTTGGTAATCATTATTGATATTTATACATTAATTGATTGCGCTATGACTCCACAGGAGAAGGTTCGCAGGTTTCCTAAATGGGCTTGGTTATTGATAATTATTCTTACCGGAATTTTTGGTGATATTGCTTGGTTTATTGCGGGTAGACCAAGAAGGCCAAGACCTAATCGTGGTGGAAACAAGAGAATTATTCCGCCAGATGACAATCCTGATTTTTTAAGAAAACTATAAGCCAGAGTAGGTGTGGCGACCTGTTCCCCATACATTTATATAAATGTAATTGAAAAGGAATGTTGAGCCGGCAAGTAAACATAACCAGGCAGCTTTTCTACCTCGCCAACCAATTGTCACTCGAGCATGTAAATAAGCAGCATATGCAACCCATGTTATAAAAGCCCAAGTTTCTTTTGGATCCCATCCCCAGTAACGCCCCCATGCTGCTTCTGCCCAAATAGCACCAGCAATAACTGAAAATGTCCATAGTGGAAATACCAGAGCAACTAATCGGTATGAGAGGTTATCTAATGCTTCAAGTGTTGGAAGTTTTTCTGCCCAAACGGGTCTATTACCTTTTTGCTCATACCTATCAAGAATTAAATATGTCCCAGCAATGCAATTTGCAAGAAGAAAAACTCCACCAGAAATAATCGCTGCTGATACATGGATAACTAACCAAGGTGATTTAAGTGCAGGCATCAGCGGTGCACTTGGTCGATATAACAGGGTTACCGCCGTCCCTAACGTAAGTAATGTTGAAAGCGCCGCTGGTAAACCAAGCCAACGTAACTTATATTTCTTAAGAGCAAACAAATATGCGCCACTAAATGTCAGTGCCCCAGTAATTGAGAACTCATACATATTGCCCCAGGGAACCCGGTTAGCTGAGATTCCTCTAAAAATTACGCCAGGAAGTAATAATAAGAAACCTAAAATCATAAAAGCAGTAGCAAGCCTGCCTACTCGTTCTGTCCGTGAAAAATCTAGCTTTGTTTTCTTAACTGAGTTTGCTGGTGTTTTCACCGACCAAGCAACCTCAATTGCGTGGGCTAGAAAAGCTAAAGCATAAAATAAGATTGATGAGTAAATAAGATTATTTGATAAAACTGCAGCTGAGTTATCGCTCATTACTCATCTCCTTTACTAACTCTCTAATCTCTTCTTCTAACCCTGGTATGCCATTTTTGGCAAGGCCTGCAACTTGAGTCTTTTTACCTTGCTTTACCCAAACTCTTCGCTGCCTGGTGAATAATGAGATTAACAATCCCAATATCGCAAGTATTGCACCAATTAATGCAAAACCTTTTCCAGGATCATTAACTATTTGTAAGTTAACCCAAGAAGTCCACCCTGTAAATGTGATGCTGCCCTCACCAAAGTCATAACTTTCATTCAATACCAGCGCCTTTAAACCTATACGTTCCATTTTGCTGGTATCAATTCGATAAACCGATTGCGGAACTCCAGTGTTAAGACCTAAATCACCTTTCCAAACTGCTAACAAAAGTCGAGGATCTAAGACCTCTGGGTAGGAGGAGAAGCCACCACGTATTGGATCTCGATCTGCGGTAGGCAGAAAGGAGGCGACAAATCCAATCTGTGGCTGCATATCAGGAATCTTGATGGCTCCGATTGAAGAAAGGTTTCCATCTTGTGGCAAAAATGTTGTTGGGCCATCAAAAACAACTTTGCCAAACTTATCTTTTACAACCACGATTGGTGCATAACCATTTGCTTGAAGGTAAATCTTTGTACTTCCATAGGTCAATGGTTGGTTAACCTTAATGATTCGAGTTTCTTCTTTAGAGCCAGCGGGATTAGCTGTTAACACAGTTAACTCATAATCAATTGCCGCATTTGTTACTGGGTCATACTCGGCTTTGAAATCTTTAACAGTTATTGAAAATGGTGGGAGTGAATCCTCAGATTGATACTTGCCAAAACCTAAAATGTCATAAGAAGTAGGGGTGTTTATAAACCGATCACCAACATTCACAATTGCATCACCGCGGCTTCCAAGTAAGGATCCAACGCCCACTGCAATTAGGATTAAGACTAGCGATAAGTGAAAGAGTAGATTCCCACTTTCTCGGGCATAGCCTTTCTCTGCTGAGATTGAATTTTCATCTCTTCTGATCCGAAAACGCTTTTTCTTTAAATATTTTTCTACCTTATCGAGATCTACTTTTTTTATCTCAGTGTAAAACTCCATACGATCTAAGTACTTTGGGGTTAAAGGTGGCTTGGCACCAATGGCTTTTAAGTGTTCAATGCTTCTCGGCAGTACGCATCCAATTAATGAAATGAATAGCAAAAGGTAGATTGCACTAAACCAAGGCGAACTAAAGACTTCGAACATACTTAATCGATCAAGCCAAATAGCAGCTTGTGGGTTATCGATAAAATATTGCCTAACCTGAACTGGATTCTGGCTACGTTGAGGAAATAGTGAACCTGGAATAGCAGCAACAGCAAGTAAAAGTAAAAGAATCAGTGCAATACGCATGCTGGTTAACTGGCGCCAGCACCATCGCAAAAAAGATCTGCTATCTAATACGGTGCTCATTAGATTATTGGTATGAAGCCACTAATAAGATCACGTAAGCTGTTCATTAATTGATCCCATAGATCTGAGACCTGAAGTAAACCAATTAAAATCAGGAAACCGCCACCAAATTTTGTTATTACGCTGCCATGACTTGAAATAAATTTTCGCATTGGTTCAGCCTTATCCAAAAACAAACCCATCAAAATAAATGGAAGGCCAAGACCAAAACAATAAGCAGCAGAGAGAATAGCTCCGCGTTGCGCAGTTGCACTTTGAATTGCTAAAACTTGAACTGCGCCAAGTGTTGGTCCAATACAAGGAGTCCAGCCAATTCCAAAAGCAAATCCAAGAAGTGGCGCAAAAGTTAATCCGCTTCGCATTCGCCATGCTGGTTTGAAGCTTCTATAAAATTTCTCGGTAAGTAAGAAGATAAAACCAAGTGCAATAGTTATTAACCCAAGGACAATGGAGAGCAGCCTTGAATTCTCAGCAATCATTGACCCTAGGCCACCAAATAATGCTCCATACGAAATAAACAATAAGGTGAAGCCTGAGACGAATAGCAGCGAGCCAAGAAATACCCTGCTTCTACTCTTTACATCACTCATGCCTGATGCATAGGACAGATAGCCGGGCACTAATGGAATTACACAAGGTGAAAAGAATGAGACCAAACCTGCCAAGGCTGCAACCAACATAGCCACTAGAAGATTGGCATCAAAAATTTGATCTATCAAAAACTCAATCATTGGCCAATACCTTATCCAACATCTTCTTTAAGCCAGCTACTGTTACTTCACCGCTAATTCTTACCGCAACTTTCCCATCTTGATCAATAATCAGTGTGGTTGGAATAGCATTTGGAATCAATGAACCACCAAAACCAATTAATAAAGAATCATCAATAAATGTTGGAAATGTTAGTTTAAATGTTTCATAAAATGCTCGAGCTGATGAGAGATTATCCCTAGTCAAAATTCCGGCGAATTGGACCTGCGGATAGTTAATTGAAAACTCTTGCAGAACTGGGGCCTCAGCGCGACATGGTGCGCACCAAGAGGCCCAGACATTTACAACTGTAACTTGATTTGAGTTAAGAGTAATTTCTCCAGTAGTTAAGGTAGGTCCAGATAACACCGGAGCACTTTTTCTTTGATCTTTTTCAACAAAAGTTGCAATGCCACTACCTGAGATAAAAGAATTTTCATTTACGCTAGAGAGGCCTCCGCCAGCGCAGCCAGTGCACATAAATAGGCAAAGTAATATTGAGATTAATTTCATTTTTTTATAGGCAGTAAGTGTTGTGCTGGTTCTGTGTAATAGACCCCACTGATCATTCCTTCTGAATCTAATTCAAATGATGTAACTGATGCTAGTGAGCACTCACGTTTTCTTGGGTCATGAAGTAGCCGCCTACCCTCAACAGCTGAACGTAATATCCAAATTGGTAGCTGGTGTGAGACGCAAATAGCATCCTTGGTGCCAGCGGCATCTCGGGCTGAAAATAATGCCTTCAACATTCTATTTATTATTTCTTCATACGGCTCCCCCCAAGAAGGTCGCCATGGGTTATATAAATAGCGCCAGGATTTAGGGTGTTTGAGTACGCCACTTCCTAGTTCAAATTTTTTACCCTCAAATACATTTCTTGCTTCAATTAAATTCTTATCTGTTGTTAGTTTCAACTTATGCTGATCAATAATTGGAGCCACTGTTTCTTTCGCACGTTGTAATGGCGAAGAGTGGATTGCTCCTAGATTTAAGTTTTTTGACCATTGCGCAACTACCTCAGCCATTTGAATCCCGCGTTCACTTAATCGCCAGCCTGGTTGAAGTCCATAAAGAATTTTCTCTGGATTATGAACCTCACCATGTCTAATGAAGTGAATTACCTGAGCCATGAGGTAAGCATAAAGCAGTGGAATTCAGGCTCGTTCGCTAGGGTAGTGATATGGCGCTCACGGAAAAGCGAGTTGCGTTCTTTGACGTCGACAACACCTTATTAAAAGGTTCAACTCTCTTCTTTTTAGGCCGTGGCATGTATCAGAGAGGATTCTTTTCAAAGAAAGATATCTCAGCCTTTGTTCTGGCAAATATCAGATATCGGTTAACAGGAAAAGAAAATAAAGATGAAATTACGAGATTTCAGAATGCTGCGACCGAGTTTATTAAAGGGCACAATGTTGTTGAGATTGAAAAAATTGGGCAGGAGATCTACGAGGAGTATGTATCACCAGCAATCTGGCAGGGCACAGTTGAAATTGCACAGCAACATTTAAGCAAAGGCGAAGAGGTATGGCTAGTTACAGCTACTCCGCTTGATATGGCTAACTTAATGGCAAAACGTTTGGGCTTTACTGGTGCATTAGGTACTAAAGCTGAGATTAAAGATGGTGTGTATACCGGCAAAATGATTGGTAATCTGTTACATGGCACTGAAAAAGCTTTGGCCATAAAAGAATTGTCGATTGAAAAAAATTTCAAATTGGAAGATTGTTATGCATATTCAGACTCTCACCACGATATTCCTCTATTGGAGGCGGTTGGTAACCCGAGAGTGATTAATCCAGATACGTTACTTGAGATTCGGGCCTACCGAGATAACTGGCCAGTATATGACTTTCGTAGGGCTCGGAGAATTAAAAAACTATTAGGTCCAATTGCTGGGCGAGCAGCTGCTCTAGCCTCAATAATTTCGCCAAGAAATCTAAAACGCAAAAGGTAATTGGCGCAAGTAAAACCCGAGTAAAGTAGGCCAGTTATGTCTACTGCTGCGATCACATTTGCCGATGAGTTGCGCTCAAGATCGGATGAAGATCTAGCTAATATTTTTAGATTAAGACCTGATCTGGTAACACCAGTACCAAATGACTTTTCGGCTTTAGCTGCACGAGCAACTTCCACTCCATCACTAGTAAGAGCTCTTGACTCTTTAAATTTATGGCACTATCAAATAATTGAAGCAGCATGTGCACTAGCTGAACCATTTAAAAAATCTGAGTTGATTGCCGTTACTAGTGAAGAAACTACCTTTGCACTAGATCACTTATGGCAAATGGGCTTGCTATACAAAGAGGGAAATAACTATCGAACGCCTACTAATTTGAAAGTGTTAATTGGCGAAGAGCCAGCTGGGCTTGGGCCTTTTTCAGTTAAGAAGTTTGACTTTGGCGCTTTAAAAGATGTTCCTAAAACTTCGCAAGAGGTGCTAGAAAAGTTAACCTGGGGTCCTCCCAGGGGTCAGATAGCAAATATTAAAAAACCTGGAAACGCAATTGGCTGGCTATTAGATAACAATATTTTAATTCCCTTGGACTCTCACACAGTTGCTCTACCTCGCGAAATCGCAATCAAATTGCGGGGTGGAAAAATTCATAAGGAAATTTCAATCAAGCCTTCAACTTTGATTGGAAAGAAATTAGTTCAAAAACAAATAGATTTAGCTGCAGTAGCAAATGTCTCCACCATTCTTCGTTGGTGTGAGGAGCTTTTACATAATCTTTCAGATGAGCCACCTACAGCATTGCGAACTGGTGGAATTGGAGTGCGTGATCTTAAGCGCATTGCTGAACACCTTGGAGTTGATGAAACTTGTGCTGGATTTGTTGCTGAGCTTTGTTACTTAGGTGGTCTGGTAGTTATTGATTCGGATGATCAAATTCTTCCAACCTCAGCCTTTGATATCTGGTTGACTAAAACTGCAGAAGAACGATGGTACTCATTAGTTGTGCTCTGGCTTGATACATCAAGGGTTAGTGGATTGATTGGAAAAGCAGGAGATAAAAGCATTGCACCCCTTGGACCAGAATTAGATCGAGCTGGCGCAGGCCTAATAAGAAGAACAACTTTAAAAGTGCTATCTGAAAATCAGCAGATCTGTCCTGAAATTAAATCTATTAAAGAAATTGTTAAGTGGTGGAATCCACAGCGAGCGAATCCAGATTTTGTGGATTGGTCTCTGCGTGAGGCTGAATGGCTGGGAATAACTGGGCAAGGTGGGATCTCTACCTTTGGAATCAAGTTGCTATCTGAGGCAGAGGATTTAGGAATTGAATCAGCACTTCCAAAACCGGTTGATCACATTTTAATTCAAGCAGACAACAGTGCGGTGGCACCTGGTCCTCTCTTGCCAGAGCTTGCATCTGAAATGGGAACTATTGCCGACATTGAAAGTAGGGGTGGTGCAACGGTTTATCGGTTTAGTGAAGCATCGATCCGACGCGGTCTAGATCATGGCAAAACTGGTGATCAAATAAAAACCTTCTTAAGTAAAACATCCAAAACACCAATGCCACAGCCGCTTGAGTATCTAATTGCTGATGTAGCTAAACGCCATGGCAGATTGAGAGTTGGTTCTGCACATGCCTATATCAGGTGTGAAGATGAAGGATTAGTCCAGCAAATCTTGCATGATAAAAAGTGTGAACACTTAAGGTTGCGAAAAATAGCACCTCAGGTTTTAGTGACAGATTTTGAACTTAATGAAGTAATTAGTGAACTCAGGGAGTATGGATATTTACCAGCAGCTGAAAATGCCAGTGGCGTTTTGCTATCGCAGCCAAATTTGCGAAGATCAAAATCTCGTCCAAAGCCACCTCGCATTATCTCTGAATTTACCGCGCCTAAAGAGGTAATTGTTACATCGGCTGTAAAAAGCATTAGAACTGGTGAGCGAAGTAGAAAGGTGGAGCCAATTATTCCTGGCACATCTTCAAATGAAACCTTGGCATTGATAAATCAATACATATCAGAGGGAAAAACTTTAATGATTAGCTATGCAGACAATAATGGTGGGGTTTCAAACCGAATTATTGATCCAATCTCTATCTCCCTAGGCACGCTCACCGCTCGAGATGAAGCCAGCAATGAAATAGTGCAATTTAGGATCCCTCGAATTAATGGCGTTGCCCCAGCCCTCACCATTTTGGAAAATAAGGCAGACTTAGACCTATGAACGCACTTGCTGATATCCAACGGTTAGTTGAGTGTGAGTCTCCTACTGAGGATTTAATTGCCTGCAATCGAGTTATTGATCTAGCAGTTGAGATTTCAAATACAAGATTAAAGCCGATTGCGCAAAAAGTAATTGAAAATGGCCGGCCAGTTTTTTGGTGGGGTGCGAAAAATCCCAAAATAGTTTTATTATGTCACTTAGACACAGTTTGGCCCATTGGATCATTTCTTCCAACCTGGAAAGTTAGTGGTGATCAGGCAAGTGGTCCTGGCGTATTTGATATGAAGACTGGATTTATCCAGGCGATGCATGCATTAGTTGGTATTGAAAAGGCTGAAGAAAAAGTAGCTTTGGTTGCAACGACTGACGAAGAAACTGGTAGCGCTACCTCAAAAGAGTTGATTTCTAGATTATCTAAAGGTGCTGATGCAGTTTTAGTCTTTGAGGCATCACTAGATGGCAAAGTGAAAACTGGCCGAAAAGGAACGGCGATGTATCAAATCAAAGTTACCGGACTTGCCTCCCATGCAGGATTAGATCCAGAAAAAGGAATTAATGCCACCACGGAGATGGCAAAATTAGTTTTGCAAATTGCAGCTTTAGAGAATCCAACCTTTGGCACAACCGCTGTTCCAACTGTAATGAAATCAGGAACTACCACCAATACGGTTCCAGCGTTAGCAACTTTAGATATTGATGTTCGATCCTTCACCAACGCAGAACTAGAGAGAATTGATAAATCAATTAGGAGTTTGACGAGTGATGTCGCAAAGGTTGAGGTCACGGGAGGAATCAATCGTCCACCCCTCGAAGAGGTGAGCACCTTGGCACTTTATGAAAAGTTGGAAACTGTCGCTGCTGCTTTATCCCTTCCTAAAATTGGAAACGCAAGTGTGGGGGGTGCTAGTGACGGCAATATTGCAGCCGCAGTCGGTGCAAAGGTTCTAGATGGTCTAGGAGCTGATGGGCATGGAGCTCACGCGCCGAGCGAATTTATTAAAATCTCAACAGTTGAGCCAAGAATTAGATTAATTAATGCATTTATCAAAGAGCTATTGAAATGAGTGATGGTCCTTTAATTGTTCAAAGCGATAAAACACTTTTACTAGATATCGATCACATTCTCTCTGATGAATGTCGAAGGGCTATCGCATCTTTTGCTGAGTTAGAAAAATCTCCAGAACATATTCACACCTATCGATTAACTCCTCTTGGATTATGGAATGCCAGAGCCTCTGGACATGATGCTGAAGAGGTTATTGATATTTTAATTAAGTACTCAAGATATGCAGTTCCTCATGCATTGTTGGTTGATATAGCTGAAACCATGTCTCGATATGGACGTTTGCGACTTGAAGCTCATCCAGTTCATGGGTTGATCTTGGTTTCAAATGATGCTGCGGTTTTAAAAGAGGTTACCCGCGGTAAAAAAGTAGCGCCAATGCTTGGTAAGCAATTAGATGATGAAACTATTGTTGTTCATCCAGGTCAGCGAGGATTTTTAAAACAAGCGCTCTTAAAATTAGGTTGGCCGGCTGAGGATTTTGCTGGATATGTTGATGGTGAACACCATGAGATTTCATTACGCCAAGATGGTTGGAAAATTCGAAAATACCAAGAGCTAGCTGCTGAAGGTTTTTGGCATGGTGGTTCAGGTGTTGTAGTACTACCTTGTGGCGCTGGTAAAACTATTGTCGGAGCAGCTGCAATGGCACATGCAAAGGCAACAACTTTGATTTTGGTAACAAACACTGTTGCTGCAAGGCAGTGGCGGGAGGAGTTACTACGCCGAACTGATTTAAATGAAGATGATATTGGTGAATACAGTGGGGCGAAGAAAGAGATACGCCCAGTAACAATCGCCACCTATCAAGTTATGACCACCCGTAAAAAAGGGATTTATGCCCACCTAGATCTTTTTGATGCAATTGATTGGGGTTTAATTATTTATGATGAGGTTCATCTATTACCTGCACCAATCTTTAGATTTACTGCTGACATTCAATCTAGGCGCAGGCTTGGTTTGACTGCAACCTTAGTTAGAGAAGATGGTATGGAGGGTGAGGTTTTTTCCCTAATTGGACCGAAAAGATTTGATGTTCCATGGAAAGAGATAGAAGCACAAGGTTATATCGCGCCTGCAGATTGTGTTGAAGTAAGGATCACGTTAACTGATGCTGAGCGTTTAAATTATGCCACCGCAGAACAAGAAGATCGTTATCGTTTTTGCTCAACTTCACAAACCAAAAAAGATGTCGCAGTTGCATTGGCAAAGCAGCATGCAAATGATCAGGTGCTAGTAATTGGCCAATATATTGATCAGTTAGATCAACTATCAGAGGCATTATCTGTACCTGTTATAAAAGGTGATACCCCAATTAAAGAACGTGAGCGGCTTTATTCTCTATTTAGATCTGGCGAGATCAAGTGTTTAGTCGTTTCCAAGGTAGCCAACTTTTCAATTGATTTACCTGAGGCAACAATCGCTATTCAAGTTTCTGGCACATTTGGATCACGGCAAGAGGAAGCTCAACGGTTAGGCCGAATTTTGCGACCCAAAGCAGATGGCAGGGGTGCTCGGTTTTATTCACTAGTTGCACGCGACACTATTGACCAAGATTTTGCTCAAAACCGCCAGCGCTTTTTGGCTGAACAAGGGTATGCCTATCGAATTATTGACGCAGATGAGGTTATGAAAAAAAATTAACCATTAATTGCTTTAGTAAATCTAGCTAAGTCCACTCGCCAATAATCATGAACTTTTCCATCAATAAGTATTACAGGCACTTGCTCACCATACTCTTTTTCTAACTCACTATTGTTATCAATTAATTTAATTTCTAAACTAAATTTATTTTCAAACTTCACTGAATTAATTAGGTCGATAGCTACTTCACAGAGATGGCAGCCAGATCGGGAATAAACCGTTACTTTTTTCATTTATGAAGCCCGAATAACTGCCACTGTCCATAGGCAAAAAAAGACTGGGTGTAGTTTTGCTTAAATATTGCTGATAGATCTACTGATGGCATAGACCAATGATCTCAGACTGTTAGCCTTAAGCCTATGCGCTTGAAATCAATTATCACCTCAGTCTTGGTGGTTGCCTCTTTTCTGATTGCTCCGATCTCAAACGCATCTGCATTAGGAATCAAAGTAGCTCCTGCTAATTGGGTTAACATCTATGCCAGTGGTAATTCTGTATCGGTACAGGCCACTCCAAGATTGCCATCAGCGAACTTGGAGAAGAAGAGCAATTTTCTTATCAACTTTAATACAGTCCCATCAATAGCCAGACCTGCTATTCAAGCTGCAGTGGATATTTGGTCTGAAAACTTTGCCTCAACCGTTCCAATAAATGTAAATGTGAAATGGGGTAGCTCCTCTAGTTATGGAGTTTTGGCATCAGCGAGCGCTAAAAACAATTTCTCTAATTTCAACGGTGCTCCTGATAAAACTCTGTACTACGCATCTGCACTAGCCAATGCCTTGGCTGGTCGAGATTTGGATCCAACCTCACCGGAAATTGAGATCTCAATTACTTCAAATGCTCCGTGGTATTACGGCACTGATGGTATTTGTCCGGCGAGAAGTTTTGATTTGGTCTCAGTGATTTTGCATGAAATGGGACATGGTTTGGGATTTGTTTCTGGCAATTACTATGAACCATTTTCAGGTTTTGGCAGAGTTGATCAGCCAACGCCATTTGATGCTTACGCACAACTTCCAGATGGCAGACGTTTAGCTGATATGCCTTCACCATCTTTAGAGGCTGGTAAAGCAATGACCTCAGATCTATTCTGGTCTGGCGAGAATGCAATTAAGGCTAATAACGGTATTAAGCCAAAGCTTTACACACCATCTATATACGAGGCTGGCTCTTCAATCAGCCATCTAGATGAAGCAACTTTTTCTAAATCTGTTGACAACGCAGTTATGACTCCAAATTTAGACTCTGGTGAGGTGTTCCATCTACCTGGTCCATTAGTGCTAGCTATGTTTGAAGATATGAGGCAAAAGCCACCAGCTGGAGTCGCAGCTGGCACTCCACAACCGCCACAAAATGTTAAGGCTTTAATTGGTGATAAAAGCGCAATTGTAAAATTTGATCCGCCAGTAAATTTCAGATCAGCTCAAGTTTCAAGGTACGACGTAACAAATATTCAAACAGGAAGTGTAGTAAGTGTTACTGAAAGCCCGGTAACTATCTCTGGGTTAAAAAATGGCACTAAATACACATTTTCAGTTACGGCCACAAACTCACTAGGAACTTCCAACTCGGTAAATACAAATTCAATCACCCCGCAACCAGCATGGAAGAGCTCAGTAATTGATGCCACAGCTGATGCTAAATATCTAGCTACTGGCATCTATGCCGGTAAGCCAGTTATTGCTTATAGCGATAGCAAAAAAGGTGATTTGAAATTAGCCACTTTTAGTGGGAATAAATGGGGTATCAAAACAATTGATGGAAACTCCACAACTTTAGGCAAGACTACTAATGATGTATCTGGTTATATCTCTATGTGCACCTCAGTAAGTGGTAGAACAAATTATTTGCACATTTTCTATGCTGATCTAAAGGATAAAGATCTTCGATATGCCGTATATGACGGTAAAAGTTGGTACTACGAAATCGTTGATGGAGATGCCTTATCTATCCAGGATTACAAAGAGTTTCCAAGAAAACGTGGTGGCTCCGATGTTAGCGTTTCAAGTGCCTGCGCTGTCACCTCATCAGGGGTCCAAGTATTTTACCGAGATGAATCGCAGGGAATTTTATTAGGTGCAGTCAAAGACAGGCTTGATTGGCGGTATGAGATTGTTGATGGCGATAAGGACACCGAGGATCGAACAACTGGTGATGTTGCCTTCCATTTGAAAGCAACCACCGTTGGAAAGAAAATTCATTTGATATATGACTCTGTTCGCGGTTTTGATATGGAAAGAAATGTAACTCGAAGTGAGATGAGATATGCGACGAGAAGCAGTGCATTTGTGGAGGATTGGACATACAAAACTTTAGATATTCCTGGCAATGGAGTTTCGGTTGCCGGTTATGACGTAGCAATTTTCAACGGAGCAAGAGGCATTAATACAGGTTGGTTTACGGGAACTGGCGCATCATTTCCAAATCCAAACCAAATCAGATATCAATTATTTGGTGCAAGCTCATTTACGGATGCCTCATCAGTTGAGTTTGGAGTACCAAACTCGCCAATTGTTATGGATGATAGAACAATTATGTTTGGGTGCCAACTGAGGTTATGTGCATTAAATCAAGCTAATCGATCCGTGAGTTTGATTTCTAATGGCACAGTTCAAGAAGGTTCGCTAAGTAGTTGGATCACCTTAAATAAAATTAGATACGCCGTTGCCGGCGTATCTGGAAAGTTAACTCTCTTTAAACCCTAATTGGGTTTTGTTTACTTAGCGTTGCGACGCTGAATTCTGGTCTTCTTAAGAAGTTTTTTATGCTTCTTCTTAGCCATGCGCTTGCGACGCTTCTTAATTACTGAACCCATTTTGCTCCTTTATTGATTCAAACTATAGTCAAAGATTACTAGTTAACTACTACTAAACCAAAACTCACACCCGAATCAGTGATTACAACAGTTCCAATTTCATTATTTGATGCAATTGCAACTGCTGGGAAAGAGAGTGTGCTAGCGGAGATAACTTCACCCTTCTTGCCTAATTCAAGGAGCACTGGCGAGGGGGTTTTAGGTTTCCAGGTAGGTACACCTTTAATCGCACCTGATGATACAAATGTGGCCCAAGTATTGTTGCTAACACTAGCCAAAGCTGATGATCTGGATTGGTATCTGACATTCCAAGCAGGTTTATTTAGAGCAGAAAACTTAGTAATGGCCGCTTCTTGTTTATTTGAGTATAAAACGCGACCGGCTTGCAATAAACCTGCCTCAATAGAATTCCAACTTCTAGTTGTATTTTTCAATGTAGCTCGAGCTACCTGCTGTAGTGAACCTGAACTAGAGATTCTTAAGGTAATCGCATCTAATTTACTTAGTGGCTTTACCTTTAATAATAATTCACCACTTGCACCGACTGCGGTTAAACCACCATCAACATTCAAAATAGCATCGTTGATTTGGGTATTTTTAGATCCAAATTTAATTATTGGAGAAAAAGTACCTGTTTTGGTTGTTGATAAATAAAAACCTGAAGTTGTAGTTTTTTCATAAAGGGTACCTACAATTATTAAATTACTTCCTGATATCAATACTTTTCTAGGAGAGATAATATTGGGAGAGAGAAACTCATATGAATTTAACAAGTTTCCTGTATTACTTACTTGCCAAAGCTTAATTCTGTTAAGTGGTGAAGTAGCAGGCTGAAGTGGATCAATTATCACGTTATCTGGATTTAAAACTCTTGTTGGAGATGGAGTGGGGGTTGGTGCTACCTGTGATGAGCTTGCACCAACAACCCAGATGCTCCCATCTGTATCAATTGCGGCAGTGGATGCGATTTCATCACCTACTCCAGGCAACCTTAAACTCCACATTGGAGCACCAATTGATGAGTAACTAGTGATAAATCCATCGCTTAATCCGGTGAGGGTTCCAGTTAGCCAAGGTAAAGAGCTGGATTCGGTTGTACCTACCAACACAATACTTACTGGAGTTAGCAATACATCACTTATTTGATCTGATTTGGTGTAATTCAATTCAACTAATGATTTTGATGTCTTCATAGTTACAGCGTTAGCTGGGGCCAGTGGAATTAATAAAGCTACCAAAATTATTATCAAATTTTTTTTCAAGCTAACTCCTGAGCCCGATTCTTAGCAGCACTCATAGCTTTGAAAATGATATTTTCCAGATCGGTATTAGAAAACACCTCAAGCGCGGCTGCGGTAGTACCTTTTGGACTAGTTACATTTTTTCGTAATGTAGCTGCATCTAAATTACTCTCTTTCAACATTGCAGCTGAGCCAGAGATTGTTTCAATTGCTAATCTAGTAGCAATTTCATCTGTTAAACCCAGCTCAACTCCGGCCTTGACCATCGCCTCGATAAAATAGAAGAAGTAAGCGGGGCCAGATCCACTTAATGCAGTTACAGCATCTATTTGGTCCTCTGAGACTACAACTATCTCACCTGTAGTTGAAAACAAATCTGTAGCAATCTTTAATTCATCACTACTTACTGTTGCGCTAGCTGCAATCGCTGAAATTCCCTTACCGATTTGTGCTGGCGTATTTGGCATTGCCCTGATAACTGGATTATTTGTCTGTAATTGATCTGATATAAATTTAATTGTTTTCCCGGCAGCAATTGAGATAATTAATGTTTCAGGCTTAATTGTTTGCTTTAAATCCTTTAAAACATCGGCTAAATCCTGTGGTTTAACTGCCAGAAAAATTACATCACAGCTTCTCCCAATTGCAGAGATCTCTTTAACTTGAACTCCATATTGGCTTTTAATTTGCTCCAGCTTTTCTTGGCTTTTATCGGCAATACAAATTTGATCACTCTTTAGTGATTTCGCTATCAAACTCTTTATGATTGAAGATCCCATCACGCCAACACCTATAAAGCCTATGCATTTATTTGCAATTGATGTACTCATACTTCAAGCCTACCCAATTAGTCTTTAACCACACTTAACCCTTAAACTATGGCGTTATGGTGAGCAAAAGCAGAGATAAATCCAAGCTATCAAAGAATGAGGTTGCTCCCAATTTTGCGCGGGATTGGGTTGAGTTTGAAAACCCAGAAAATCCTGAGGAAATTTTTAAGTGTGATTTGACCTGGTTGACATCATATTGGCAATGTATTTATGGAAATGGTTGCTGTGGAATTGATGGCGACAAGCCAGATGCTGGTTGTTGTTCAGATGGTGCCTACTACACCGGTAAAGAGGATGAAAAAAGAGTTTTTGAAGCAGCTAAAAAATTAACCAAAGCTGATTGGCAGTTTTATGATCAAGCCAGACCAAAAAAATCTGGTGGAAAATTACAAATTACCGAAATTGGATTAGATAAAGATCGAAAAACTAAAAAGGTTAAGGATTCATGCATTTTTCTAAATCGCGTGGGCTATACAGCACCGGGATATAGCGGATCATTTGGCTGTGCACTTCACCACTTGGCAATAAAAGAGCAGGTTCATTTTGTTGATACTAAACCTGACATCTGTTGGCAGTTGCCTATTCGTCGATCATGGGAATCTCGTGAAATTGGTGGCAAAGAAATTACTATTGTTGTTATTGGTGAGTACACCAGGGCTGCTTGGGGTGAAGGGGGTGCTGATTTTGATTGGTATTGCACCAGTAACTCCGAAGCCCATGTTGGCAAGGTTCCGGTATATCAATCCAGCAAAGTTGAGTTAATTAAAATGATGGGACCAAAGGGATATGCCGAACTAGTGAAATTATGTGACAGTCGAATGGCTGCGATAACTGCCACCCGTAAAGCACAAAAAAAGCGTGAACTTCCACTCTTTGTGATTCACCCTGCCACAAAAGCTGTGCAAGAAGGACGATAGTCAGCGCCAGCCATTAGATTAAAGCCATGGCAAAAGCACCAGCAAAGGATCCATTTCGATGTGTTGAATGTGGCTGGAGTGCAACAAAATGGGTTGGCAGGTGCGGTGAATGCCAAGCCTGGGGAACTGTTGAAGAAATCGCAGCTCCAAAAAAACTTTCATTAGTCGCTGGCGCAATAACCTCAGCTGCAAAACCAATTGGTGATGTTGATTTAGCAAGTGCGAAAGCTAGAAGCAGTGGGGTTGGTGAACTAGATAGAGTTTTAGGTGGTGGGTTAGTACCAGGCGCTGCAATTCTGCTCGCTGGCGAACCTGGCGTTGGCAAGTCCACGCTACTTCTAACAGTTGCAGCAGAAACTGCCAAACAAGGAATTCTTGCTTTATACATAAGTGGTGAAGAGTCTGCTTCCCAGGTTCGTTTACGGGCAGAAAGATTAAATGCAATCGATAAAAACTTGTGGTTAGCAGCAGAGTCAGATTTAGGCGCAGTTATTGCCCATATAGATTCAGTAAAACCTGAGTTATTAGTTATTGATTCAATTCAAACAATTTCTAGTACCACAGTTGATGGCGCACCAGGTGGTGTTACCCAAGTTCGTGAGATTGCTGCAGCATTGATTCGAATTGCCAAAGAGCGATCAATTACCTTGGTATTGGTTGGGCATGTAACAAAAGATGGCTCAATAGCTGGCCCACGATTATTAGAGCACTTAGTAGATGTGGTTCTTAATTTTGAAGGTGAGCGTCACTCTCGCCTTAGATTAATTAGAGCGATAAAAAATCGATTTGGTGCCTCTGATGAGGTTGGATGTTTTGATTTAAATGATTCTGGAATAGTTGGATTACCGGATCCAACTGGCTTATTCACATCCCGTCACACCGATCCTGTTCCTGGCACCTGTGTCACAGTTGCATTGGAGGGAAGAAGGGCCTTACTTGCTGAGATTCAATCACTAGTTAGTGCACCAAACTCAGATGGTAGAGATTGGGGTAACTCAAGGCGAGTCACAAGTGGCTTGGATAACTCACGCACTGCAATGACTTTGGCTGTGTTAGAGCTTAGGGCCGGAATTAAAATCTCAGGCCGAGATGTTTATGTTGCAACCGTTGGCGGAATGAAAATTAATGAACCATCAGCTGATCTTGCGGTAGCGCTTTCGGTGGCATCGGCTGCTAAAGGCTTAGCTCTTCCAGCAGATTTGGTTGCAATTGGTGAGGTTGGTTTGGCTGGTGAGATTAGAAAGGTTACTGGAATTACTCAACGAGTTTCAGAGGCTGCGCGGCTTGGTTTTAAAAGAGCAATCGTGCCAGTAGGTAGTGATTTAAAGATTGCTGGAATTGAGATACT
>CAZDKV010000006.1:0-46051 GCA_964506125.1 uncultured Candidatus Nanopelagicus sp. | reverse complement strand
GCTCCCGCTGGCCATCACTTAATGATCTTTGAAACTCACCAGTTTCAGCATCCACCAGATAGGCGGCAAAATCATTGGCATCTCTTCTAAATAATGTATTTGAAAGGGAGCAATCACCCCACCAAAAACCAAGTAGGTGAAGTCTTACTAAGAGTAAGGCCAGGGCATTAGCCATATTTAATATCTCAGTTGGGGTAACAGATCCACTTAAGATCACCCGATAAGGAAGTGAGTAAGGCAGATACTTTGTTACTAAGGCAGCTGGCAACTCATTGCCATCTGCGTCAACTCTTCCCTCAATAACTGCAACTGGTTCAACACAAGGCGCTGTTTTTTGATTTAAATCTCTAAGTAATGAGTACTCACGATTTGCAAACTCAGGAACAGTCTCTTTAACTGCAAATATTTGGCTATTACTTTTGCTGGGATTTGATCTAATCAACCTAACAACATGGCGAGAGATACCACGCATGCCAGTTAGTACCTCATCCTCAGGCCAGCCCTCAAGTGGTTTATCCCAAGGCAGGTTAGCTAAGGTGGCAATCTCCTCACCTAATCCTTTGATACGCAATCCACTCATAGGCTTATTCTCTCGTATTTAAACCACTCCTTGCTCATTAATCGGTCTGTGGTGATGTGAAAAGCAAGATAAAATTCACCTATGGCTAGATTTACTAAACCAAAGATCTCTGCAAAATTACTTCGGCGCAAAGTTAGCAAGGTAGCGGCTGAAGATTTTGGTAAAGCAGGTAAACCGGTAAACACCTCTCACCCCTTTTACTTTGGCTTTATGGTTACAGTTGGCGCTCTTCTTGCATTTACGATGTTGCAGGCCTTGGCATCAGCTAGCGCGGTATTTATATTAATTATCATCTCACTCTTCTTAGCAGCTGGATTAAACCCAGCTGTGTTATTTTTCCAAAACCGCGGATTATCTAGAGGTGCCTCAGTTGGCGCGGTTATGGGATCGGTTTTACTCTTTGTTGCCGCATTTATTGCAGTGGCAGTCCCACCGCTAATTGATCAGGGAAATCAACTGCTGGATAACGCACCGCAGTTGATCCGAGATTTAAATAACAATGCATTTATCAATGACCTAAATAATAAGTATGGCGTAATTGATTCTCTGCAGAGCAAGATTGATTCAGTAATTAAAGATGGTCAATTTGCTATTACCGCATTTGGGGGCGTAATCGGTGTGGGTCGAGCTGTTGTATCAGGCTTAGTTTCAGCGGTAACAATATTGGTGTTAACTCTCTACTTCCTGGCCTCGCTTCCACAGGTAATCAACATTGGCCTTCGTTTTGTGCCAACTAGTAGAAGAGATCGAGTCTCGAAATTAACCAATGCAATCGTCTCTCGAATTGGCTCATTTGTTGGTGGTCAAGCAATTATTGCCTCTCTTGCTGCGATATTTATTTTAATTATGGGATTGTTAATTGGTATGCCATACCCGGGCCCACTTGCCATGGTGGTGCTGCTGTGCGGCTTTATTCCACTAGTTGGCCACTTTATTGGTATGGCGATTGTGACAGTTGTTAGTTTGACCGATTCGCTAACCACCGCACTAATTGGCCTTGGCGCTTATATTGTTTATGTACAGATTGAAAATTATGTCATCACACCAAAGATAATGAGAAAGTCTTTGGCTATACCAGGGTTGGTAACAATTATTGCCGCCTTGCTGGGTGCATCATTACTTGGCCTAATTGGTGGCTTACTTGCTGTGCCAATTGCTGCGGCTGTTCTGCTTATTTTAGATGAGGTTGTTTTCCCAAGGGCTGATCAATCCTAAATCTCTTGCGGTAGTGGCAATCTGTTTGGCGCAATAACTTTAACAATCTCACTTAACACCAAATGAACCATTGGCTCTCCTACCCATAGGTGTTTTGCTCCTACTACATCAATCTGTTTTAGGTTTTTAAGCTTTGAAAATTTTAATTTAGCAGCATCTGGTCTTAGGTAATCATCTAATTCAGGGATAAGTGCGGTAATTTGCCTTCCATCCTTAATCCAAAAATCTAGATCTTCATCAGTTGTAGATAACATTGGTGGGCTAAGCAAGATCAACTCTTTAATTCTTTTATCTCTTGCATACTGCAGTGCAAGCTCCGTTCCAAATGACCAACCAATTACATATAGATTGTTTGTCTTCAATTGCTCAAAGCAGTATTCAACAGCTGCTAAAACATCTAACCTCTCCGACTTGCCATGGTCGTACTCACCCTCACTTTTTCCCAACTCACTTTGGGTACCCCGGGTGTTAAATCTAATTATTTGAATTCCCGCCATGGCAGGAAGGCGATTGGCTGCTTTTTTGTAAATATGTGAGTCCATCATTCCCCCACCCGCTGGATTGGGGTGAAGCATTAACAACGAGCCAGTAATTTCACCAAGTGGAGTTGCCACCTCGCCGATTAAATTAAGCCCATCACTAGTTTTTATCGTAATCAGGCTTCGATTAGCTGGCAAAATTGTTGAAGGGCGGATTAACTCTGGCACAAAAAGAGTTTACTCTTACCTTATGAATCTTGAAGCCACCTTTGAAAAGCGTGATCCAAAAACTGGTGAGGTGATTGCCACTTACAAAAACTTCACAGCCGATGAGGTTTTTGCACAGGTGAACTTGGCTCAGGCTGCAAGTATTCGCTGGCAAGAGTTTGGTTTTGTTGCCAGAAAACGAACTTTACTTAAGTGGGCCTCCTACATAACAAATAATCAAAAAGATATTGCACAGTTGATTGCAACTGAATGTGGCAAACCATTAAGCGATGCCTCCCTTGAGGTTTCAATAGCAATCGATCATATTTCTTGGGCAGCAAAAAATGCTGAAGTGATTATGCGAAAGCAAGATCGCCCAGCTGGATTGTTAATGTTTAATATGAAGGCACAGGTGCAAAGATCCCCTCTTGGTGTGGTTGGCGTAATTGGTCCATGGAATTATCCAATCTTTACCCCGATGGGCTCTATTGCGTATGCATTAGCAGCTGGAAATGCAGTTGTATTCAAACCATCTGAATTCACACCCGGTGTTGGTAAGTGGCTTGCTGATTCATTTGCCCAAGTTGCACCCTTTGAAAACATTTTCACAACAGTTACTGGATTGCCAGAAACCGGAAAAGCTTTAACCCAATCAAAGGTAAATAAGATCTCATTTACTGGTTCAACTAAAACTGCTAAAAAAGTGGCAGAAAGTTGTGCGCAATCAATGATTCCAGTTGTGCTTGAGTGTGGCGGCAAGGATCCAGTAATTGTTGCCAAGGATGCTGATATCAAACTTGCGGCTGAGTACACACTCTGGTCTGCCATGGCCAATGCTGGGCAATCTTGTATTGGGGCAGAACGTGTATATGTAGTTGAGTCAGTAGCAGATGAATTTATTGAAGAGATAACCAAAATGGCAAAAAAGATTGAGGTTGGCAAAGATTATGGTCCAGCAACCATGCCATCACAGTTAAAGGTAATTCAATCTCATCTAGATGATGCCAAAGCAAAGGGAGCTAAGTTTTTACTGGGCGGACCTGATTCAGTAAAAGGTGCATTTGTTGAGCCAGTAATTATGTTAGATGTTCCAGAGGATTCAACTGCAATGACTCAGGAAACCTTTGGACCAACTATTGCCATAAACAAGGTTTCTAATACTGATCAAGCAATTGCATTATCTAATGCCAGTACTTATGGATTAGCCGCAACTGTCTTTTCTAAGCGAGAGGGTGAAAAAATTGCGGCAAGGCTTGCTTGCGGAATGGTCTCAATAAATTCAGTTTTCCTATATGCAGCAGTTGCATCTGTGCCATTTGGCGGTGTAAAAGATTCTGGATACGGACGAATCCATGGTGCAGAGGGATTACTTGAGTACACCTATGCCAGAACTGTTGTTAAGCCTCGATTTAAGATTCCATTACGGTTTACAACCTTTAAGCGAACCAAACTCTCAGAAAAAGTCTTAACCACATTGATCAAACGTCTGCATGGAAGAAAGAAAAAGTAGTACTACAAAATCTTTGCGATTCTATTTATACCTTCGGTAATAAGTTCTGGACTGGTGCCAAAGTTAAGGCGAATAAAACTCTTATGTTTTGGCCCATATAAAACTCCACCATTCACAGCAACTTTCCCTTTTTCCAATATTTGCCCAGCCAAATCATCTCCTGCTCCTAAGCTGCTCATATCAAGCCATGCCAGATAACCAAAATCTGGAATTCGATACTTAACCCCCGGCAACTTACTTTCAATCAGAGTAGCCACTAATTTTCTATTTTCATCCAGTGTAATTAGTAAGTTATCTAACCAATCTGTGGATTGGGCGTATGCAGCAGTTGATGCCACAGCGCCAAATAAGGATGCTCGCCAAGTCACCGCTGGCGGCATTTTATTAATCCGCTCCTGTAGTGCAGGTGATTGAGTAATAATGATTGCGCATTTAAGTCCAGCTAGGTTAAAGGATTTACTAGCGCTGGTAATTATTATTCCAACCTCTTTAGCAAGATCACTTACCGCAAGAAATGGTGTGAAGTTTTTTGCATCATAGGTAAGTGGGGCATGAATCTCATCACTTAAAATCACCACTTGATAACGCTTTGCTAACTCAGCTAGAGACGCTAGTTGTTGTTTATCAAAAATTACGCCAACAGGATTGTGGGGGTGGCACAAAATATGAACCTTAACCCCATTTTTATACTCTTTTTCAATTGCAGTTAAATCTAATTTGTAATTCAAATTTTCTTCAATAAGCGGGGTATCAACTGTTGTGGCATTAACCTCTGTAATCCATCTCCAGATATTTTCATAAACTGGTGAGTTGAGCATTACCTTCTCACCAGGCTTGATCAGCACCCGCATTATCTCAACAATGCCTACTCCTACATCGGTTGCAATTCGCATCTGCGTAACATCTGGTTGCCAACCCCACCGTTGATTTGAAAATTTAGCGAAGGCATCAAATAGTTCAGGGAATGGTCCTAGGTAGCCAGTATCAGATCTTTCCACCATGTCCAGCAAAGCTGCTTTGACCGCTGGTGCTGATTCAAAATCCATTTCCGCAACCGGAAGGGGCAGTACATCATTTGGGAATTGTCGCCACTTAACGCTTTTACGTTTACGTAATTGTTCAAGTGATAATGCTCGGACGACGTCGGCCATAAGTGAAAGTATCTCACTTATTCAAATCAATTAATAGGTTGCCCGACCACCTGAAATATCAAAAGTAAATCCAGTTGTAAATGAACAAGCTTTAGAGCCCATAAACGCAATAATTTCTGCCACCTCACTTGGTTCACCAAGTCTGCCTGCTGGGATCTTTGCGATCATATAAGCCAAGGTTTCTTTTGCAGTATTTACGTTAATTGGCGTCGCAATAACAGCTGGAGCAAGTGCGTTAATTGTTATGCCATCTACGGCAGCTTCTTTAGCAACTCCCTTTACAAAACCGATTAAGCCCGCTTTGGCTGTGTTGTATGGCGCCATCTTTGGATTTCCCTCTTTGCCAGCAATCGATGAAACCTGCACAATCCGGCCATACTTTTGTTTTTTCATAATTGGCAAAACTGCTTGGGTCAACCAAATAGCTCCATATAGATTTACCTCAATAACCTTCTGATAATCAGGCCACGTAATATCTTCTACAAACTCACCAGTTGGACCTGGATAGCCAGCACAATTTACTAAGGCATCAATTCGGTTATGTTTTTTAGCAAGATTTGAGATTAAATCCATCACCGCTGTTTGATTTGAAATATCCAATGTAGCGCTATGGGCTGTTGCACCTTGAGCATTTATTTCAGCTGCAACTTGATCAACCCCTTCTGAATTCAGGTCAACGCAGATAACGCTTGCCCCGCGGGCTGCAATTAATTTTGCTGCAGATTTGCCAATACCACTTGCTGCGCCAGTAACAACTACTACCTGTCCTGCGTAGGTGATCTGCTCAAAAGCACTGTTGTTACTCATTATTATCCGATTATACTTACCCATCACTTAAAACTAAAAAGTGATTTGGATGGAGCAAAATGGCATCTTGGCCAAGTACCCGTGATCCAAAAGGGCCAATGAAGCGCTCAATTGGAATTTTAAACAAGCAAAAAATTCAGTCTCAGGATGCCGATGGCTTACCAGAGTCAGCTAAACGATTTGCTGATGGTTCACGTTACAAAATTGAAATTCCCTCTGTTGAGGGACCAGCAGCTTTTAAAACAGTTATTGATGAGGCAAAAAAACTTAAATTAGTAATCCATCGCATATCCCAAGGCTCCGGAATCATGCTACAAACCGATGCTGAAATTAAACAAATGGTTGCTATGGGTAAAAAAGAGAGGATTGAGGTTTGTTTATTTGTTGGACCAAGGGCTTCCTGGGATATTGGAAAGCAGGTAAGTGCATCAGCTGGCGTGATCGCATCCCCCTCACTTCGTGGTGGAGATCAACTTAGATATGCATTAGAGGATGTAATCAATGGAGTAAATCTTGGAGTACGAAGTGTTTTAGTAGGAGATCTTGGATTACTAAAAGTTCTAGGGGATGCAAAACGCAAAGGTGATCTGCCAAAGGAGTTAATTCTTAAAACTTCAGTGGCTATGGTTTGCAATAATCCAGCAACTGCAGCTTTACTGGAAGATCTTGGTGCTTCAACTCTTAACCTAGCCACCGATCTTTCATTGCAACAGATTGCAGCGATTAGATCACAGGTTGATATCCCAGTAGATATTTATGTTGAAGGACCAGATGATTTTGGCGGTGCCGTCAGGCATTATGAAACACCAGATTTAGTCCGGGTTGCCTCTCCAATTTACTTAAAATTCACACTTCGAAACTCACCAGGACTGTATCCATCTGGAGCACATATTCAAGGTTTAGTGGAGTCCACTGCCCGAGAACGCGTAAGAAGAGCTGCAATAAGTAAGGCGATACTAGATAGGTATGGCTTTAAAAAGTAATGAGTACTACTTCGCCTTTTAAACTTTTAATCTTTGGTGGCACTGGTGTGCTGGGAAAGGCAATTGCCGACAAGTTCAAAGCCCAAGGTTACAAAGTAACCTACGGTGTTCGCACCCTTACAAATCCAAATGAACAATTTCAATTACCGATTACAGATGGTCCAGTTCCTGAGTTATTAAAGGGTGAGTTATTTGATACGGTAGTTTTTGCCCAAGGTGCTAACAATAATGATTCAGTAATTAATCATGCAGATGAAGATTTAGATCGATTATTTGAGGCAAATGTTTCATTTATTTCGCAAACCACCAAAGCCTTACTTCGTCACAATCTGATTAAACAAAGAGGAAAGATTGTGATTTTAAGTTCATTTTGGGAGCAGATCACAAGACAAGAGAAGATGTCATATACGGTGACAAAAGCTGCAGTTGGTGGGTTGGTTAGATCAATGGCGGTTGATTTAGGAAATGCCAAGGGCATTTTGGTTAATGGATTACTGCCTGGAGTTGTTGACTCACCCATGGCACGGGGACTTTTAAAACCTGCACAGATAGAGAATGTGCAGAGCCAAACTCCTGGACACAAAATGATTGTTCCGCAAGATGTGGCAAATGCTGCATATTTATTGGGCTGTGAAGATAACACTGCAATCTCTGGTCAATCATTGTTTGTTGATTATGGCTTTACCATTGCCCGAGTTTTATAAGGGTTAAAAAGGTGAGCGTGGAGTTACTAAATCAGGATACGGTAGTTGAGTATTTAGTTAGTAAAAAAGTAATCAAAAAAGAGGACAACCCGCAGGTTGAGGTTTTAACTGGTGGGGTTTCAAATGTTGTATTAGCAATTACTACCCCCTCCCAAAAATTAGTCTTAAAACAAGCATTAGCTGAGTTGGCAGTTAGTGAGAAGTGGGTAGCAGACCAGCGCCGAGCAATTGTGGAGGCTGATGCGATTGAGTTGTTTAACAGATTAACTCCTACCCAGGTACCTAAATTAGTATTTCTAGACCCAGAACGTTTTGTCTTAGTTCTTGAGCGAGTTCCAGTAGGTAGCACAGTATGGAAATCAGATTTGTTGGCTGGAGTAATCAATCCCGATATTGGATTAAAACTTGGGGCCACCTTGGCTTTATGGCATAACCACGGTGAAAAGAATGCTGAAGTAAAGATAAAGTTTATGGAGGACTCATTATTTGAGCAGTTAAGAATTGATCCTTTTTATAGATTTGTTGCTGCTAAAAATCCGCAAATTGAGGTTTCAATTCGTAAGTTAATAAATGAGTTAGAGGGTGACACAACCACAGTTGTGCATGGAGATTTCTCCCCTAAAAACATTATGGTTGCCACCAATGACGATGTTTACATACTAGATTTTGAGGTTACCCATGTTGGGAATCCAGTTTTTGATCTAGCCTTCCTGACAGCCCACCTGCTATGCAAATTCTTTAGAACCAATGATCGATTACATGCAAAATTACTTGCAAATACTGCAATTTCATTTATCAAGGAGTATCAAGGAATACGGCGGATCTCACCTACCTTTACTAGACATGCAGCGCTGATTGCTCTTGCTCGAGTTGAGGGTAAATCACCTGTTAATTATCTTTCACTTGATGCTCAAGCCAAGCTGCAAACCTTCACCAAAGCGATTTTGGCAAAGAGCGATAACCTTTCAGTCACTGAGTTATTTGAGATGAGTGCAAAGTGAAAATTAGTAAGGTTGTTGGCTATCAGGTTTTAGATTCTAGAGGTAGGCCAACAGTTGCAGCTGCAATCAGATTAACAGATGGCTCCCTTCATACCGCTCGAGTTCCTTCTGGGGCATCCACTGGAAAACATGAGGCGAAAGAGTTACGAGATGGCGCAGGTAAGTACTCAGATAAGTTTTACTCAGGCTTATCTGTACACCAAGCAGTAGCTAATATTAATGAAAAGATTGCGCCTAGATTAGTTGAAGAACCGATTGATTTAAATCTAGTTGACTCACAGCTTGCTGAATTAGATCCATCACCTGATCACTCAGCATTGGGAGCAAACGCCACTTTAGCTGTTTCTCTATCTGCCAGTCTTGCAACTGCTCACTCTCAAAATAAATCTCTGGCCAGATACTTTGCAGCGGATGGTCCATTATTAATTCCGATGCCGATGGTAAATATCCTGTCTGGTGGAGCTCATGCAAACCGCAGCATGGATATACAAGATATTTTGATCATTCCAACTGGTGCAAAAACTTTCACCCAAGCCTTATCTTGGATTGTGGCTGTTCGTGAGATGGCAGCGGTAATGGGTAAAGAATCTGGACAGGTAACAAATTTAATCGCAGATGAGGGCGGATTATCGCTCACATTCTCATCGATTGAAAAGGCTTGCGATTTTGTAGTTAGCGCAATAGAAAAGGTCGGCTTGCAGGTTGGCAGTCAAGTCAGCCTCGCCTTAGATATTGCAGCTACTCAATTTTATGATGGTGAAAAATACAATCTAGCAACAATTGGCAAGAGTTATACGCAAAGTGAGTTTGTTAATTACATTAGCTCATTGACTAGAAATCAACCAATTATTTCAATCGAAGATCCATTTGCCGAAGATGATTGGAGTAGTTGGCAACAATTTATGCAGATTGCACCACCAAAACTGCAATTACTTGGTGATGATTTATTGACTACAAATCTGCAGCGATTAGACAAGGCGATTGCAAACAAAAGCGCTAATGCAATCTTGATTAAGCCCAATCAGAATGGTTTAGTCACTTCAACATTAAATGTTCTCAAGCAAGCTAGAGCAAATAACTTTAATACTGTAGTTTCAGCCCGATCAGGAGAGAATGAGGACTCTTGGTTAGCAGATTTAGCTACAGGATGGAGTGCTGGCCAGATAAAGGTTGGTTCAACCCACGGCTCTGAACGAAATGCTAAATGGAACCGATTATTAGAGTTTGAGGCAACTGAAGAGACTAGGTTTATTAATCCCTTTAACTAATGGGAGTGACGTGGCACGTAATCTCCACTGCCACCGACTAAGAAATCAAGATCTGCACCTAGATGTGATTGCTGAACATGATCAATGTAAATCTTGCTCCAACCACGCTCTGCCTTAGGTTTTGGCGGTACCCACGCAGCTTTACGCTTTGCTAATTCCTCAGGTGAGATTAATAAATTTAATTTACGATTTGGCACATCTAACTCAATCTCATCGCCATCTTGGACAAACGCTAACGGGCCACCAACTGTTGACTCTGGTGAAACATGCAAGACAACAGTGCCGTAAGCAGTGCCGCTCATTCTTGCATCAGAGATTCGCACCATGTCAGTTACACCTTGATCAAGCATTTTCTTTGGCATTGGCAGATTGCCAACCTCTGGAAAACCTGGGTAACCCTTTGGACCTGAGTTTTGTAAAACTAAAATAGTGTCTGCAGTGACTGGCAGGTTTGGATCATCTGCAACCTTTAAATACTCCTCAATTTCCTTAAATACTAATGCTTTGCCTTTATGAGTTAACAATTTCGGCGAAGCAGCTGAAACTTTAATTATTGCTCCATCTGGTGCAAGGGATCCTCTAAGTACTGCAATACCACCACCTGCAGCTTGGAATGGTTTAGAGGTTGGTGTAATTACCTCTTTATTCCAATTTTCTGCTCCTTCAATATTTTCTTTAACACTCTTTCCGGTCACAGTTATGTGATCGGTATGAATTAAATTACCCAACTCCTTCATTACTGTTGGGACGCCGCCGGCATCAAAAAATTCCTCCATCAAGAATTGCCCACTTGGCATCATATTTGCGATAACTGGAACCTCTTTACCCAACTTATCAAAATCATCTAGATTCAAAGGAACGCCAACGCGACCAGCAATTGCTAGTAAATGAACAACCGCATTGGTTGATCCACCAATTGCAGCTAAAATCTTGATAGCGTTTTCAAATGATTTGCGAGTTAAAATCTTAGAAAGCTTTAGATCTTCTTCAACCATCTTCACAATACGGCGGCCAGATAAGTGGGCTAAGGTAAATTTGCGAGAATCTACTGCTGGAATTGCAGCAGCACCTGGCAGTTGAACACCCAGTGCTTCAGTCACACAAGCCATAGTGGAAGCGGTTCCCATTGTCATACATGAACCTTGGCTTCTAGCAGAGCATGACTCCATCGCCATAAACTCTTCAAAGGAAATCTTTCCACTTCTTACCTGTTCACTGTATTTCCAAACTAATGTTCCAGAACCAACTGGTTGTCCTTGATAGCGGCCATTAAGCATTGGCCCGCCGGTAATCATTAAGGTTGGTAGGTCCACGCTTGCTGCACCCATCAATAATCCTGGTGGTGTTTTATCGCAATTTCCAAGTAAGACAACACCATCTAATGGGTGGGATCGAATTAACTCCTCCACCTCCATTGCCAACATGTTTCGATACAAACTAGTTGTTGGTCTTTGCAGTGATTCACTAAGTGACATCGCTGGAAACTCAAGCGGAAAACCACCAGCCTCCCAAACACCACGTTTTACCGCCTCAGCAACATCATTCAAAGAGCCATTACATGGATTTAGCTCTGACCAGGTATTTGCAATTCCAATTACTGGCCGGCCATCAAAAACATCTGGAGCATAACCTTGGTTACGCAGTCGCTCTCGGTGGATATATCCACCTTTATCTTTTAATCCAAACCAATATTGGCTGCGGCGGTCAAACTTCTCTTCGCTCACACTAACCTTTCAAAACTTGTCCGACTCTCAAATAATGAGAAATTTCCTATGTTAGGGTTTTCGTATTCTAGTTGATAAGTAGGAAAAGTTCACCTCAATAGAAATGTGAGAATGATGAGAATCGCTCGTTTAGGTCAATTAAACCAGGAGAAACCTGCCGTACTGCTCTCAGATACTGAGGCAGTTTTTGTTGATGATCTAGTCGCAGATTTTAATAGAGTTGAGTTAGAAAATGGCGCTATCGCCAAATTAGCAAAGACTGATCTAACAAATCGTAAAAAGGTTTTGATTTCTGATTTTCGAATAGGCTCACCAGTTGCAAGACCAACAAAGGTTATTTGTGTAGGTTTAAATTATGCCAAGCATGCAGTTGAGTCAGGTATGACTCCGCCGCCGGAGCCAGTGATTTTTATGAAAGCTCCAGATACGGTGATCGGACCAAATGATGATGTTGTAGTGCCACCAAACTCAACTAAAACTGATTACGAGGTGGAGCTATGTGTTGTAATTGGTAAAAATGCACTTTATTTGAAATCACCAGAAGAGGCTGCTGAATACATATTAGGTTACACAATCTCACAAGATGTATCAGAGCGTCACTGGCAGGTAGAACGCAGTGGACAATGGGTAAAGGGGAAATCCTTTCCATCCTTTAATCCAATGGGTCCATGGATTGTTACTGAGGATGAATTAAGAGGTAAAAACTTAGATCCAAACAATTTAGCTCTTTCTTGCACAATAGATGGTGAAGTTAGACAAAACTCCAGAACAAATGACTTAATTTTTGGGATTAATCATTGCGTTTGGTACATCTCTCAATTTATGGAGTTAAAGGCTGGGGATGTAATTAACACCGGCACGCCAGAGGGAGTTGGTATGGGCTTTAAGCCAGAGCGGTACTTGAAAGGTGGCGAAAATATTGTCACCAGTATTGAGGGAATTGGCACAATTAAAAATAAGGTAGTTAACTACAAGTAATTAACTAATCACCTTATTGCTTCTAACCCCATTAACTACTCGCTCAATTCCATACGGGTTGGAGTTTTGTAATTCAGCTGGCAGTTGACTATCTGGAAATCCTTGATAAACCACTGGTCTTACAAATCTAAACAATGCATCCAAGCCCACTGAAGTGGTGTGTGAAGATGAGGCTGGCCATTGGCCACCATGATTCTGGGCGGCGGTAACTGAGACCGAGGTTGGGAATCCATTCCAAATTAATCGACCAGCTTTTTGAGTTAGAGCAGCTACTAGGTCCTTCACATTATCTGATGATGTTGCATGAATTGCCGATGCTAATTGGCCACTCATGCTCTTAGCAATCGATAAGAATTGATCAAATGGTGCTCTAATTATTACTGAGGTTGGGCCAAAATGTTCCTCTAACAGATCATCATGATTTTTAACATCAGCCCAGTCCACAACAAAGATCGTAGGTGTGACGCCAAATCCATCTGGATTATTAACTCCGGTTAGAAGCTTAACTCCCTTAGTTTT
Source organism: uncultured Candidatus Nanopelagicus sp. (assembly GCA_964506125.1). Taxonomy (GTDB): domain Bacteria; phylum Actinomycetota; class Actinomycetes; order Nanopelagicales; family Nanopelagicaceae; genus Nanopelagicus. Next base: position 32,925 of record CAZDKV010000006.1, on the reverse strand, counting down.
ACTAATCGAAGAAATTGCTTCGATGAATCTGGTTGCAATTCCTTTATTTAAAAGTGGTCCAACTTTTTGCTCTGCGATATAACTTTGAACACTTGCTATGAATTTATCGCCCACACCATCATTTGGCACAACAATAATTCCTGGCTTAGTGCAAAACTGGCCAGAACCAAGTAGGGCAGAATCCATTGCAGCCTTGGCCAGCTCCTCTGATTTTTCTGCTAACACAGATGGAGTAAAGAACACTGGATTTAGTGAACCCATTTCAGCATAAACTGGAATTGGCACCTCTCTTTCTTGAGCTAACTTGATTAATAATTTTCCAACCATGCCTGAACCCGTAAAACCGATTGCAGTAATTTCAGGTGCTTTTGCTAGCCAATGAGTAATCTCTGGATTTACTCCTTGCACTAATGTAAATATCTCCTTTGGTAATCCTTGTTGCACAATTGCCTTAACTACCGCCTGATAAACCATCTCGCAGGTATTTGGATGTGAAGGATGCGCCTTGACTACTACTGGGCATCCAGCTGCCAGTGCTGATGCGGTGTCGCCACCAGCCACTGAGAATGCAAGAGGAAAATTTGATGCTGCAAAAATAGAAACTACTCCTAGTGGTTGCAGTGACTTACGAAGATCAGGTCTTGCAACTGGTTGAAAATTTGGATCAGCCAAATCAATAATTGGCAGCAGGTGGCCGCCGGTTTTTACCAAATCAGCAAAGGCACGGATTTGAATAACTGTGCGCATTACCTCACCTGTAACTCGAGCTAGTGGCAAGGCTGTCTCTTGATTTGAAATCTCCGCAAGTTTTTCCTTTTGCGATTCAATTGAATCGGCAATGGCATTTAAAAGTGCAGCTCGCTGTGTTGGCGTGGTAGATGCGAATATCTCCTTAACCTTGTTTGCAGCCGCAATAGCGGCTGAAACCTCTTCAAAACTGTGCTCGGCGATTGGGCCACCAACAGACTGGCCGGTTGCTGGATTAACCGCTGTAAATTTTTTGCTCATTTGCGAACTATAACTAGAAAATTCAAAATATTAATATTTCCTGCTTGAATTTCTCAATATCTGGGGGCGTTACGAGTTCTTTCAACCTTCGGTTTTCTTAGATTTCGTTTGCTCCAACAAATAGTGTGCCAATGCCTTCGTCCAGATTGATCATGCTCTAACCAAGCAACGGTATGTGGCGTCGCCATTGGAATTACCTGGTCACATCCTGGACATCGATATGGCTTGTTGGATGATGAACCACTGATTTTTCTAACAACATAAATGCCATCATCATGCTCTTCAATTGACTCATTAGATGTGGACAATTCCCGCTCTTCATCGTGGGCAAAATCTCCTCTGCCCTTGCGCTTTGGCTTTGTTTTACGTGGACTCACAGGATTATTCTCCCGAATAAATTAAGTATTTATTACCAATTAAGGCAGGATGTCGGTATGAGCAGCACCGCAGCAATTGAGGTTAAAGGTCTGGTTAAGCGATATGGCGCAAAAACTGCGGTCGACGGTATTGATCTTTCTGTGGAAAGTGGAGAAATTTTTGCATTGCTAGGACCTAATGGTGCCGGTAAAACTACCACAGTCGAAATTCTTGAAGGGTATCGAATTGCAACTGCTGGAGAAGTAAAGGTACTGGGCTTTAATCCTGCAACTAAAGGAAGTGCCGGACAAAGGTGGCGAAATCAAATTGGAATTGTCTTGCAATCCACCTCCGACGCAGCTGATCTTTCAGTCTTTGAGACGATTTCACATTATGCAAATTATTATGAAAACCCTAGAAATGTTGATCAAGTAATTGAAGAGGTAGGCCTACAAGAGAAAGTTAATGCCAAAGCTCGCGAGCTCTCCGGCGGTCAGCGCCGCAGATTAGATGTGGCACTTGGGATAATTGGATCTCCACAACTGCTATTTCTAGATGAGCCAACAACTGGATTTGATCCAGAGGCTAGAAGATCTTTCTGGGATCTAATTCGAACACTAAAAGCTGAGGGTAAAACTATTTTGCTCACCACTCATTACTTAGATGAGGCTCAAGCTTTAGCGGACCGAGTAGGAGTAATAAATAATGGAAAAATTATTGAGATTGCCACCCCACAAACTTTGGGTGGTCGAAACAATGCGCCAGCAAAAGTAACCTGGCTTGAAAATGGCGTAACTAACCAAATTCACACAAAGGATCCAACCGCTGAGGTACTTAAGCTCAGTCAACGGTTTGGTGGATCAGTGCCGGAGCTAGAGGTATCAAGACCAAATTTGGAGGAGATTTATCTAAAAATGATTGGTGAACTCAAATGAAGAATCTTCGAGAAACGCTTCGCATTGGTGCGCTACGTAGCGCCATTGAACTTAAGCAATTCATGCGACAACGAGAGTCAGTAGTTTTCACAATATTTTTCCCAGTAATTTTGTTATTTATTTTTGGTACAGTCTTTAAAGACACTATTGCACCAGGCGTCACATTTAGTCAGTATTTTGTTGCTGGCATGATCGCCTCTGGATTGGTAAATACCGGTTTTCAACAGCTTGCGATAACTATTCCTATGGAACGAGATGACGGAACCTTAAAGCGATTACGTGGCACGCCAATGTCAGTTTCCTCTTACTTCATTGGCAAGGCCTTGTTGGTGACATTCTTAATGATTATTCAAACCGCGCTACTTCTATTTTTTGGAGCCATCGTATTTGATTTAAATTTGCCAACGCAGCCCGTTCTCTGGTGGAACTTCACTTGGCTCGTTCTTTTAGGAAGTGCTTGTTCGACTGTTTTAGGAATTGCTTTTTCGGTGGTCCCAAAGAGTGGTCGAGGTGCCTCAGCTGTTGTTTCGCCAATAGTTATTATCTTGCAATTTTTTAGCGGTGTCTTTTTTGTCTTTACATCACTGCCATCTTTCATGCAGCAGTTTGCTGCAATATTTCCATTGAAATGGTTAACACAAGGAATGCGATCTGTATTCTTACCAAATGACTTTGCAACCCAGGAGGTGGCGGGTAGTTGGGAATTGGGAAAAACTGCGATAGTTCTATTGATTTGGCTAGTTCTAGGTTTACTCTTTGCAATCAAGAAATTTAAGTGGAGTAGAGAATGAAGGGTAAGTTATTTATTGCACTAATTACCTCAAGTGCTCTATTGGCTACATCTGCTGTTGCAGCTACTCCTTCACCAAAAGCAAGTACTAAGAGCAGTGCTCAACCAGTAGCCTCAAAATCTGCCTCACCAAAAGCAACTACCGCTTCAACCAGTAAAAAACCAAGTAAAAAGCCGAGTAAGAAGCCAGTTAAAAAGAAAGTAAAGAAAACTGCAACCCCAATTCCATCACCATCACCGGTATGGCCACCGATTAAATTCACTTCAAATAAAGGAATTTACGCAAAGATTCCAACAAGTAAGGAGTTGCTAGGACTTGTTTCAGCTAAAGCTGGATTGAGGGAGTTAGTAAAAAAGTGTGAATCGTACGCATGTGGAGCGGTTATTGTTGCAGCAGATTATCGTTGTGAGTGGTGGGAGATTAAATCAACTGTTTATGGCCCGGACCCAGCTGATGCAAGTAAGAAAATTGCGCTTGGAAAACTTAGAACCCTTTATGGCTCGCTACCACCCAAGACTTATGCAAATATCATTTTGTTAAGTGATGAACCTCTTTATGGTCCTTCAGTTACAGACCCAAGCACTGGACAACAAATACAAGGACCCGCTAGAACTGGTGTGGTGGTTGGAGGAATCTCAGCAATTTGTCATAAATCAGGTACAAATGAAAAAATTCCTGCCAATATTTACACTCCGCTTCGCTAGATATATGAAAGGCTAAAAATTGCTTGGTGGCATAAATAACAGTCTCTTCTTAGTTTCACTCTCTGGCTTTCTAGTTGTTGGGGTAATGATCGTGATTTTAAAATGGGCATTTTCTGGAAATAAGTCGGTGATCGAGCGGGAAAAGAAAATTGGCAATGAGGATGAGTACGGCTTGCTCAGGGTTGCTCATTCACCTAAAAATCATATTGAAGGTGAGATGCTTCGACAGAAATTGCTATCAGTAGGGATCAAAGCTACTTTGTCCCAAACTAAAAACGGTCCCAAAATATTGGTCTTTGAAGAGGATTTAAAGATTGCAAAGGCAACTTTAAACTCTTAGCGATTTGCTCCTGGTACCCAAAGTTGATCGCCGATATCTTTATTTACATACCTGGCTAAGACAAACAAAAGGTCTGAAAGACGATTTAAGTACTTCGCAGTTATTGGATTTACCCCTCCGCCAAATGCATGGATGGCATGCCAAGTTGTTCGCTCTGCTCTTCGAGTTACTGTTCTGGCAACATGCATAAGTGCAGCCGCTGGCGTTCCTGAAGGCAGAACGAAGGATCGTAGTGGCTGCAGGCTCTCGTTGAACTTATCAATCTGTTGTTCAAGATATTCAATTTGTGAATCTAAGACTCTCAATGGCTCTGAAGCAGGATTATCAACAACTGGAGTACAAAGATCTGCGCCAACATCAAACAAATCATTTTGAATTCGAATTAGCAACTTCTTGATATCAGCATCTTTAATATCACCCATTGCCAATACAACTCCGATTGATGAGTTTGCTTCATCTACCGTGGCATACGCCTCAAGCCTGGGATCATTTTTTGAGGTTCGGCTCATATCCCCAAGTGAGGTTGTGCCATCATCGCCAGTTTTTGTGTAAATGCGGGTTAAGTTGACCATGAGTGCACCCTACCTTAAGCAATTACAATGGGGAATTATGGAGCGGTTGCGAGTAGTTGGGGGTGCCAGATTAGTCGGCACCGTTCGAGTTTCGGGAGCAAAAAACTCAGCTCTTAAGTTAATGGCCGCCACACTATTAGCGCCTGGTAAATCAACAATCACAAATCTGCCAGCAATTGCAGATGTTGAATATATGGCAGAACTATTAACCAGATTAGGTTGTACAGTTGAAATAAAACCTCAATTAAACCAAGTTGATATTGATGTACCAGAAAAATTAGGACATCGAGCGGACTATGACATGGTTCGAAAGATGCGAGCCTCTATCAATGTTTTAGGTCCACTAATTGCCAGAGAGTTAATTGCTGAGGTTGCACTTCCAGGTGGAGACGCAATTGGATCTCGTGGTCTTGATTTTCATATAAATGGTTTAATTGAAATGGGTGCCCAGGTAACCTCCGAGCATGGTTTCGTGATTGCTAAAGCAAGTAATGGTTTAACTGGTGCCCATATAAATCTTGAATTTCCAAGTGTAGGTGCAACTGAAAATATTATGACAGCAGCCACCTTGGCAAAAGGAAAGACGGTAATCGATAATGCAGCACGAGAGCCTGATGTAGTAGATCTTGGTGAATTTTTAATTGCAATGGGTGCAAAAATTTCTGGACTTGGCTCTCATACAATCACAATTGAGGGTGTTAACAAGTTAACTCCGGCAACACACGCTACGTTGCCCGATCGAATTGTTTCTGGCACCTGGGCATTTGCAGCTGCCATGACTAAAGGCGATATCACCATTGAAAATGGCCGAGCCGATCACTTAGAACTGCCGCTAGATAAATTAGTTGAAGCTGGCGCTGTTGTTACCACCACCAAAAATGGTTTTAGAGTAAAAATGGATAAAAGACCTACAGCAGTTGATGTAGCAACTCTTCCCTATCCAGGATTTCCAACTGATTTACAGCCAATGGTAATCACCTTAAACTCCATTGCAGATGGCACATCTATTGTTACTGAGAATGTATTCGAGGGCAGGTTTATGTTTGTAAATGAGTTACTTAGATTAGGAGCTAAAATTCAAGTTGATGGGCACCACGCAGCAATTACTGGAATTAATCAATTATCTGCAGCACCAGTGGCTGCAACAGATATTCGTGCAGGGGCTGGCTTAGTCTTAGCTGCGCTAGTAAGTGATGGAGTTACTATTATTGAAGATGCCTTTCATATCGATCGAGGGTATCCAGATTTTCCTACTCAACTACAATCGTTAGGTGCAGATGTCAGCAGAATTTAATTTTCCAGATCGCAACTTAGCTCTTGAATTAGTAAGAGTTACAGAAACAGCGGCATTAGCCGCCTCAACCTGGGTGGGTAGAGGTGATAAAGATGCTGCCGATGGCGCTGCAGTTGCTGCGATGCGCAAGATGATCAACACCGTTGATATGTCCGGTGTGATCGTTATTGGTGAAGGCGAAAAAGATAATGCTCCTATGCTTCATAACGGTGAAGAGGTTGGTAATGGGAGTGGTCCATCTTGTGATGTGGCAGTTGATCCAATTGACGGCACAACTTTGACCTCAAATGGTTTAAATGGCGCAGTAAGTGTTATTGCCTTAGCACCACGCGGCACGATGTTTGATCCAAAGGGTGCTTTTTATATGAACAAAATTGTTACTGGCCCTGAAGCAGCAGCGGTAATTGATATCACCGCTCCAGCTGGTGAAAATGTGCGCAGAGTGGCAAAAGCAAAAGGTGTAGATGTCTCAGACATAACAGTAATTGTGTTGGACAGACCAAGACATGCTGATTTACTCAAAGAGTTACGTGCAGCAGGTGCGCGCATTAGGTTAATTCGAGATGGTGATGTGGCAGCTGCAATTGAAACCGCCCGAATCGGCACTGGAATAGATATCTTGATGGGAATTGGTGGCACACCTGAAGGAGTTGTTACTGCAGCAGCAATGCGGGCTTTAGGGGGCGTGATTCAAGGACAGTTGATGCCACAAAGTGATAGCGAGAAAGCATCTGCAAAGGATGCCGGGCATGATCTATCTAAGATTTATTCAACCAATGATTTAGTTGCCTCAGATGATGTTTTCTTCTCCGCAACTGGAATTACAGATGGTGAGTTGTTAAGAGGTGTTCGCCACACAGCATTTGGTGCGATTTCACATTCATTAGTTGTGCGAGGTCGTTCAAAAACAGTAAGAATTATTGAAACTGAGCACCGATAAAACTAATTTGTTACAACCTGTGCCTCACCCAAGATTGAAACTCGATCATTTGAAACTGAAATAAAACCACCGTTAATAATAAAATCATTTACCGAACCATCAGTAGATTTAATTGAGACGGTGCCATCGGCAAGTACCCCAAGAAGTGGTGCGTGTCCTGGCAAAACACCAAGATCTCCTTCAAGTGTGCGGGCAGAAACCATCTTTGCCTCACCACTCCACACCCGCTTCTCTGGGGTAACTACCTCAACTTTTAACATGAGTTAGGACTTAGCCAACTCTGCTGCTTTGCGCTCAACATCATCAAGACCACCGCACATAAAGAATGCTTGCTCCGGTACATGGTCATACTTACCATCAGCAAGGGCTTCAAATGCTGCGATTGTTTCAGTTAGCGGCACAAATGAACCATCTAGACCAGTAAAGACCTTGGCCACGAAGGTATTTTGAGATAAGAATCTTTGAATACGACGAGCTCTTCCTACCAGGATGCGATCCTCTTCAGATAGTTCATCAATACCCAAGATTGCAATAATGTCTTGCAAATCTTTGTAACGCTGCAAGATTTGCTTGATTCGGTTTGCAACTTTGAAATGGTGCTCGCCAATATAACGAGGATCCAAAATTCGAGAGGTTGAATCAAGTGGATCAACTGCAGGATAAATACCAAGCTCAGAGATCGGACGGGACAACACAGTTGTTGCATCCAAGTGAGCGAAGGTTGTGTGCGGTGCTGGATCGGTGATGTCATCTGCTGGAACATAAATCGCCTGCATCGAGGTAATTGAGTGACCACGAGTTGAGGTAATTCGCTCTTGCAACTGACCCATCTCATCAGCAAGTGTTGGTTGGTAACCAACTGCAGATGGCATACGACCAAGCAGAGTTGATACTTCAGAGCCCGCTTGGGTAAAGCGGAAGATATTGTCGATGAACAACAACACATCCTGCTTCTGCACATCACGGAAGTACTCAGCCATGGTTAGAGCAGAAAGTGCCACACGTAGACGCGTTCCAGGTGGCTCATCCATTTGTCCAAAGACCAATGCGGTTTTGTTAATAACGCCAGTCTCAGTCATTTCTAGGAATAAGTCATTACCCTCACGAGTACGCTCACCAACTCCTGCGAATACAGAAACACCACCAAAGTTTTCTGCTACGCGATAAATCATCTCTTGGATAAGCACAGTCTTTCCGACACCTGCACCACCAAATAATCCAATCTTTCCACCCTTCACATAAGGAGTTAAAAGATCAATAACTTTAATTCCGGTTTCAAACATCTCAGTCTTTGACTCAAGTTGATCAAAAGCTGGTGCGGTTCGATGAATTGGCCAGCGCTCTTTGATATCTAGTGAAGAGGTTGGCACATCTAGCGATTCACCCAAGGTATTAAATACATGCCCCTTAGTTACATCTCCAACTGGAACTGAGATCGCACTTCCAGTGTCGGTAACTATTGCACCACGAACCATGCCGTCAGTTGGTTGCATAGAGATAGCGCGGACTAAGTTGTCACCAATGTGCTGGGCGACCTCAAGAGTTAACTTCTTACTCTCACCCCCCAATGTGACATCAATATTTAGTGCGTTAAAGATGGCCGGCATCGAATCGGCTGGAAACTCAATATCCACTACCGGTCCAATTACACGGGCAACTCTTCCAGTTGCTGTTTTCACTGACATTATTCGCTCCCTGCGCTAGCTGAGGCGAGCGCATCTGCGCCGCCGACGATTTCACTGATCTCTTGGGTAATTTCGGCCTGACGAGCCGCATTTGCAAGTCGAGTTAACGACTTAATTAATTCATCAGCGTTGTCAGTTGCTGATTTCATAGCACGACGTCTGGCTGCATGCTCACTGGCTGCAGATTGAAGCATCGCGTTAAATACTCGAGCCTGAATATAGCGAGGTAGTAATGCATTAAGCACCTCACCTGCATTAGGTTCGAATTCATACATCGGCAAGATAACTGCCGGACCTGTTGACTCCACAACCTCAAGCGGCAACATACGCTTTGCATCTGGAGTTTGGGTAATCATTGATTTAAATTGAGTGTAAATAATATGTAGTTCATCAACACCATTTAGATCCACCTGGGCATCTGCAATAAATGCGGCAATTAATGCATCTGAAACCTCTCGGGCGTGGAGATAGGTTGGATTATCTGAAAAACCACTCCAAGAGGCGGTGATTTTTCGATTTCTGAACTTGTAGAAATTGATTCCTTTTCGTCCTACTAAATAGGTATTTACCTCAAGCCCTCTAGATTGCAATAGCGCTATTAATTGATCACCCTCTTTTATTGCTGCATTTGAGTAAGCACCTGCCATACCTCGGTCTGCCGTAATAATTAATACCGCTGCTCGTTTTGGATTAGCAGAGGCGGTGGTTAGTGGATGATTAGTGGTAGATAAAGAGGCAACCGCTGAGACTGCCCTGGTTAACTCGTTGGCATAAGGAGATGAGGCGGCAACTTTTTGTTGCGCCTTAACAATGCGGGAGGCTGAAATTAACTCCATCGCCTTGGTTATCTTCTTAGTCGCCTTTACCGACCGCATACGGCGGCGGTAAATACGAAGTTGGGCACCCATTTGCTATCTCTCTTTTCTTATCGCTTTATCGCCGGTACTTGACGAGTAATTTGTTCATTATCCACACCATCTAGAGCTTCAGCTTTCTTTTCATTTACCTCTGGGGCTACAGATGATTTAAATTGTGTTTTAAAGGTAGTAATCGCCTCTTCTAAAGATTTCACAGTGTCATCTGTTAACTCTTTTGTTTCAGCGATCACATCAAAGATTTGTTTGCGCTCTCTGGCAATGAAATCTAAGAACTCGGTTTCAAATCGGCGAATATCTACCACCGGAATTGAATCCATCTTGCCAGTAGTTCCAGCCCAAATTGAAGCCACCTGGCGCTCAACTGAGAATGGTGAGTATTGACCCTGCTTTAACAACTCAACCATTCGAGCACCACGCTCTAGTTGTGCTTTTGAGGCCGCATCAAGATCTGAACCAAAGGCTGCGAAAGCCTCTAGCTCACGGTACTGGGCAAGATCAAGACGAAGGCGACCAGCAATTTTCTTAATCGCCTTAGTTTGAGCTGATCCACCAACGCGGGATACAGAGATACCAACGTTAATCGCAGGACGAACACCTGCGTTAAATAGATCTGTTTCTAAGAAGCACTGACCATCGGTAATGGAGATTACGTTGGTAGGAATAAATGCTGAAACGTCATTTCCTTTTGTTTCAATGATTGGTAGTCCAGTCATTGAACCACCGCCCATTTCATCAGATAACTTGGCGCATCGCTCTAGTAAGCGAGAGTGTAAGTAGAAAACATCGCCAGGATATGCCTCACGACCTGGTGGGCGCCTTAGCAATAGCGATACTGATCGATATGCCTCTGCCTGTTTTGAGAGATCATCAAAAATAATTAATACGTGTTGACCCTTGTACATCCAGTGCTGACCAATTGATGAGCCGGTGTATGGAGCTAGATATTTAAATCCAGCTGGATCGGAGGCTGGCGCTGCCACAATAGTTGTGTACTCCATGGCACCGGCTGCCTCTAGTGCACCCTTAACCGATGCAATTGTTGAACCTTTTTGTCCGATTGCAACATAAATACACTTAACCTGCTTCTTTGGATCCCCACTCTTCCAATTCGCCAATTGGTTAATAATTGTGTCAACTGCAATTGCAGTTTTTCCAGTCTGGCGATCTCCAATGATCAACTGACGTTGACCGCGGCCGATTGCAGTCATTGAGTCAATTGCTTTAATTCCAGTTTGCATAGGTTCTTTTACTGGCTGACGTTGCACAACAGATGGTGCTTGAATTTCAAGAGCGCGAGTTGTTTCGGCTTTGATTTCACCCTTACCATCAATAGGTCGACCTAATGCATCAACTACTCTTCCTAGGAAGCCATCGCCAACTGGAACAGAGAGAATTTCTCCAGTACGACGAACAGTTGTTCCTTCTTCAATTCCGGTGAACTCACCCAAGATAACAACACCGATTTCGCGAACATCTAAGTTCAGCGCTAGACCTAATGTGCCGTTATCAAACTTTAATAACTCATTGGTCATTGTTGATGGCAGACCCTCAACGCGAGCGATGCCATCACCTGCTTCGGTGACGCTACCGATTTCATCCTTTACGGCAGCTCCTGGTTTGTATGCAGCGACATGTTTTGCCAGTGCATCCCGAATCTCTTCGGGGCGGATACTTACTTCGGCCATCTTTTTCTCTCTTCTCTCTCTAATTAACAGATGCTGTTGGCACCTGTTAAAACTAACTTACGAGCGCTCTGCCCGCTTCCGTCAAACGATTAACTATGGTGCCATCAATAACATCATCGGCATATCGAACTGAAATACCACCTAAAACCTTTGGATCAATCTCAATATTTACATGTACATCTCTTCCCATTTGCTTAGAAAGAGCCTTAACTAAGCTGGCGACCTGGTTATCACTTAACTTAATTGCACTCTTAACATGAGCGACTAATCGATTTTTTTGCGTAGAAACGTAATGTGAATAAGCCGCTAATGTGGCATCAATACTTCGACCTCTGCGAAGAGAAATAACTCTGCGCAGTAAGTTAAGAGTTGAGTTGGTATATGTATCCTTAACTACTGATTCAAGCAAGGTTATCTTTCCTTGATCAGTATCTGCTGAAGTATTTAACGCTTGGCGCAGCTCTGGATTTGCTCTTAGCACTCTGGCAAAATCAAATAATTGACTTTCCACTTTCTCTAACTCACCATTTTTGTCTGCAGCTGCTGCTTCTGCCTCGACCGCTAAATTTTCAATAGCATCTGCAATTTCACCTGGGCTAGACCATCTAAGTGAGGCGGCTTCAGCTAGAAGAGATTGTGCTGGGGAGTTGATATTTTTCCCAAATAAATTGGCAATCAACTCCGCTTTTGCTGATGCATCACGGGAGTTGTCTGTTAGTGCGCGCCTAACACCAATTGATGTGCTCAAAACTGTAAGAATTGTAAAGAGGTCTTTGGCAAAAGCGGCAGCATCATTAGCAGATTGTTTCGCAACAACCTGTGTTAATGACTTACGCAGAGTAAATACTGATGCTCTGCTGGAACCGCCTAATACCTTCATGATTACTTACTTTTCTCCAGATCTGCTATGAAACGATCAACTATCCGAGACTGACGAACCTGGTCATCTAATGCTTCTCCGACAATCTTTGAGGCTAGCTCAGTTGCAAGTGCACCAACCTCATTACGAAGTGAGGCAATTGCTTGTTGACGTTCAGCTTCAATTGCAGCCGTTGCGGCCGCAGATATTCGAGCTGCTTCCTCGGCAGCTTTGGTGCGAAGATCTTCAATAATTGCAGCACCTTGCACTCTGGCATCTTCACGTATTTTCTGTGCTTCACCCTGAGCATCCTTGAGTTGTGAAGTGTATTTCTGCAGGGCAGTTTCTGCCTCACGTTGCGCTTTTTCAGCACGCTCGATTCCACCTGCAATTGCATCAGTTCGTTCTGCAAAAGCTTTTTCAAATAACGGAACAACCTTGGAGCGTAAAACTAAAAAAAGCAATGAGAAGGCTACGAAGCCAACTATTAATTCAGCGGTGTGCGGAATTAAAGGGTTAGCAGCTTCGCCTGCTGCCCAGTTGCTATATCTTGCTTGAGACATCTTCTACCAATCCTCGTGCTTATTAAAGTACGAAAGCTAGAACCAGACCGAATAGCGCAAGCGCTTCGGCTAATGCGAATCCTAAGAATGCGATCGGTTGCAGTACTGAGCGTGCCTCAGGTTGGCGTGCCACACCGCTGATATAAGCGGCGAAGATCATGCCAGTTGCAATTGCAGGTCCGATTGCAGATAGGCCATAACCGACCAGGTTGAGTGTGCCTTCCATATTCTTTTCCTTCTTTCTTGGTTAGGTGTTGCTTTGGTTTTTTCTAGTGTTCATCCGCCAACGCACCCGCAATATAGAGGGCTGTTAACAGAGTAAAAATATACGCCTGTAGACATTGCACCATAAACTCAAAAAAGGTAAGTGCAATTCCGAAGGCAAATGCGAATGGTGATACCAATTTTAGTCCAATAACGCCTTGCAAAAGGTGTTCACCACCGAGAATAAAAACAAGTAAAAGTAGGTGGCCAGCAAACATATTGGCGAACAAACGAAGAGATAATGTGAGTGGGCGAACAATAAAATAAGTAGCCACTTCGATTGGAGTTAGCAAAATATATACAGGCTTTGGTACTCCAGGCATAAACATAATTTCTTTCAAGTAGGGAATAAGGCCCTTATGTTTGATTGCTACATAATGAAAAATTACAAATGTAAAGATGGCTAATACGTATGGAAAACTCACTCTTGACATAGTTGGGAACTGTAAAAACGGAATGATGCCAAATAAATTATTAGTCAAGATAAATGTGAACAGAGTAAATAAATAAGGCACAAAGCGCATAAACTCATGACCAATAACATCCCTGGCCAAATCGTTTCTAACAAATCCATAAATTGATTCACCCGCGAATTGAAGCTTAGATGGGACAATTAACGCTTTTCTGGCTGAAACAATAAAAAAGGTAGAAATCAAAATTACTGAGAGGAAAGCTAAGAAAACCGGTTTTGTTGTAAATGGGTTGTCGCCGAATACTGGAGGTAAATTAAAGTCAGCGGTACTAGGTGGCTTAAAGCCTTCCTCCGCTGCTAACTGCACGCCCACTTAAATCTCCAAAAGTTAGTCGCTGTTCGGGTTAAACTTTTTTAAAATTGCTCAGATTACATAGCCATTGGGGAGGATCGGCTACGGGGGAAACCTTATTGGATGAGGCAGATTACTGTGAAATGAGCATCGGTATAAATCAGAGGCTGGAAAGAAATGTGACCTTAATCGCGCCCAAATCTGAGCCATACCAAGTATATGGATGCTCCTGCACCTAAAAGCATCCCAGCCAACACTAAGTATGTGGTTCCTAGCCAGCGATCTAAGCCCCAACCAATTCCACCCCAAATAATTAGTCCTGATAGTAGGTACCCCACAATTGACCAAAGGGCATTCTCTTCATTTTGAGAGTTACTGATATTTTCATTATCGGAATTTTTTCGGCTCATTGTAGATCCCTCTCTTTCTTCGGTAATGGCATCTGAATTCGTAACTTGAGGAAGCTACGAATTTCACCAAACAACCATGCCATGGTAATCAATATCGCACAGATAGCAAAACTACCTCGATCGATTGTACTTCTGTCGCTATACCGCGTAACCAACAGCAGGAAAACTCCCATAAAAATAACTTTTGCAAAGTATGAAAACATAGCTAGAGCCATCGTTGCCATTGGATCCAAATCTCTAGAAATTCTTGCCACCAATAAATGAACGCTAAAAAAAATAATTACAGTAAATGAGGCAAGTAATCCTCCCAACAACCCTGATTGACCATTTACAAATCCCATGACTATTGTACTTAGGCCAGCGATTATCGAAGCAGGTATTACTGCCCCGCGCCAAAGTTTAGAATCACTCATGTTGTGCCAAATCTATCTTGCTACTCCTGATAATTTTAAGTGATAACAAAAAGATTGTTACTCCTGCAATTATCGCAATCCAAAATGGAACAAATGCTGCAATAACTGTTGGGATTGCAAACATACCGGTCCATAGGTAGAGCACAACTGTGGTGCGCTGCTGAGTCAATCCGTATCTCATTATCCGATGGTGTAGATGTTCACGATCAGCAGTAAATGGCGAACGGCCAGCCTTCACCCGTCTTAAAATCGCCATTGCAAAATCAAGTAGTGGGATTGCAAGGATCGTAAATGGTAAAAGGAGTGGCAGCAGTGCTGATCCGCTATTTTCTTCCGTAATCACTGAGGCATCAACTTGGCCGGTTAAGGTTATTGCCGATGCACTAATCATCAATCCCAAAAACATCGCGCCAGAATCACCCATGAAAATCTGTGCAGGGTGAAAATTATGGGGCAGAAAACCTAGGCATAAGCCAATGACGACTGCAGTAATCAAAGATGGGGCACCTGCACGATTTAAGCCATTTATAACTGCCAATAAGTAGGAGAAGGCAAAAAATGATGCTGCACAAATCATCACAATTCCAGTTGCAAGGCCATCCAAACCGTCGACAAAGTTAATTGCATTGATTACCACCATCACAAACAAGATTGTAAGCAGCTGGCCAATATTTGTTGGCAGTGTTGTGATGCCATTGATTGGTAGCCAAAGGATCTGAACTCCATAAATAAGTAAAATTCCAGCAGCTAAAGCTTGCCCAGCAAACTTAGTAATTGGATCTAAATCAAAACGATCATCTAACATCCCAAGCAAAAGAATAAAAGTCCCACTTAAGAAAATACCTGTAGCCTCACTACCAAATGATTTATGAACTAAAGGAAGATAGTTAACAATTACCAGTGTTAGCGCCATCGCTAACCACATTGCTAACCCGCCCCAGCGTGGAGTGGGTTGCAAATGAATATCTCTACTTCTGATTGCTGTGACTGCGCCCGCTTTTACCGCTAGATCTTTGACTAGTGGTGTGATCAAGTATGTAATTACCGCCGCAAGTAATACTGTTACTAAGTACTCGCGCATCTGAGTTTAAATTTAGTTCTTTGGCTCTGGGTAGACTGGAAACTTAGCGGTTAATTGGTGCACTTCAGATCTAATTGATTGAGCCTTTTTATCATCATCGCCATCTTTAATTGCCCTGGCAATAAGGGAGGCAATCTGACTCATCTCACTTTTTCCCATGCCTTGGGTTGTAACTGCGGCTGTACCAACGCGGATACCGCTGGTAACTGCAGGTGTCTCAGGATCAAATGGAATAGCATTTTTGTTTAGCGAAAGACCTGATCTGCCGCATCTTTCATCAGCTACTTTTCCATTAACTTTTGTTGCTCTGACATCGATAAGTGCTAGGTGAGTTTGTGTTCCACCAGAGACTGCCCGCATGCCCGCTGCTTCAAGACCTCTGGCTAACTCCTGACAATTTTCAATGACTTGTTTTGCGTAGTTCTGATACGCAACAGTTGCACACTCTTTAAGAGCAACAGCTTTTCCAGCCACCGCACTCATGATTGGCCCACCTTGCATTCCTGGAAATATCGCCTTATCAATGGCAGCTGCATGTTTTTCTTTACTTAAAATCATGCCGCCTCGGGGTCCTCGCAATACCTTGTGTGTTGTAAAAGAAACCACATCGGCATACGGAACTGGCGATGGAATCGCTTTACCAGCAACTAAGCCAATGAAGTGAGCAGCATCCACCCACATAATTGCCCCTACCTCATCACATATTTGGCGTACTTTCTCAAAATCAATCAAGCTTGGATATGCGGTAGCGCCAGAGCAAATCATCTTTGGTTTGTGCTCAATGGCTAAATCTCGTAATTGATCGTAATCAATTAACTCATTATCTTGCCGCACGCCATAAGAAACTACGTTGAACCATTTACCAGAAAAGTTAACTTTGGAACCATGGGTTAGGTGGCCACCATGTGGCAATGACATTGCTAATACTGTATCTCCAGGTTTTGTAAATGCCTGATACACCGCAACATTGGCACTAGCACCTGAGTGCGGTTGCAAATTTGCGTGTTCGGCACCAAACAAACTCTTTGCTCGCTCAATGCCAATTACTTCAACTTTATCAACCTCTTCGCAGCCGCCGTAGTATCGCTTTCCTGGATAACCTTCGGCGTATTTATTTGAAAGCGTGGAGCCCATGGTTGAAAGCACAGCAGCTGATGTGAAATTTTCACTTGCAATAAGTTGTAGATCTTTTCGTTGACGCACTAACTCTGAAATTACAACCGCAGCAATCTCTGGGTCTTGTTTTTCCAGAGCGTTAAAATCAGGACCGTAGTACTTCTCAAATCTAGACATGTGACAAGCCTAAAGGGTTGGGGCAGAAATGGTAGGAACTGTGGCTTTTAATTGTTCTATAGTGATCGCACCAACTCGCTGGAGTGTGATTTCGTTCTCAGAAAACTCAACCCAGGTTGATAGTGGACCAGCCGTTAAAAGGCCTTCATCAAAGATTGCGCCAATATCACTTTCATAAATTGCAAGTGTGGCTAAATCCAAAACTGTTGGTTGACCCACCAATGCGGCAGATGAGGTTGCTAGTGGACCTGATTGCTCCAAAATGGCCAGAATAAATTTACTATTTGGTGAACGAAGATTTACCTTACCCAATCTACGATCATCACCTAAATTCCAAGTCAATCCAGGTTGAGATTTCACTGTAACTGAAAAAAGGCCTGGCCAAAACTTATCCAGCAATCCCTCTTGCTGGAGTGTGAATCCTGTTGCAACTCCTCGGGCCATATTCTTATCCTTAACAAATACTTGTAATGTAATCCCAGCTGAATTTCCTCGAAGTATATGAATTGCATTTACGGCATCTTTATCAAAAGCATTTGCTAGGTAAACATAACCATGCTCGCTAGCAGCGATAATGACCTCACCAGCTCTTAAATATCTAAGCGCACTCTCAACAGATTCGTTAAACAAATCCCCAGTGGATTGAGTCAAACTAATTCGCTCAGCCATTTTGATTCCTTATCTTTTGACTGCGCTGGTAAATCTATCTCTGCCAGTTAAATCAGCGTGAGTTTGTGCCGGTAGAAAATCTTGCGCTAGCAACTTTCTGATCAACTCCCCTTGCTTTTCATGGTGCTCAGTTATAAAAAAGCCACCTGACTTCAACAATCTGGTCGCTGCTTCAATGAATTGTTGTGGAACAAGCATTCCATCTCCCGGGCCACCTCGCAATGCAATCTCTGGTTCAAAGTTAGCTACCTCATTTGGTAACTTCTCATCATTTGGAATGTATGGTGGATTTGCAACTACTACATCGGCTTTTACCTCAGGTAGTGCGCTCTGAACATCTTCAACCACTACTCTGATCGGCAGATCATATTTGGCAATGTTTTTATTTAACCACTGAGCAGCCTCTGGTGATTTTTCAACTGCCACCATGCTTACCTTCAATCCCTTAATGCTTGCCTCAGATGAAATTGCAATACTTATCGCACCAGAGCCTGCACCTAAATCAATTATGCTTTTGGCTTGATCTTTATCAGATCGTGAGTTTAGGTAACCAATCACTCGATCAACAATTAGTTCCGTTTCAGGTCTTGGAATTAATACACCTTCGCCCACTTCAAGCTCTAAGTATCTAAATGCTGCATTTCCGGTTATATATTGAACTGGCCTTCCCATAAGTCGCTGCTTAATTAATTCATTAAATTCAGCTGAAACTTTTTCTAATTCAACCTCATTGAGTTCGATGCCTTGGCTATGAACTTGCTTTCTAGAAACTCCAAGAAGGTGAGCCAGCAACAACTCAGCATCAACTATAGGTATTTTGTTTTTTTCAAATTGTGAGAACGCTGCTCTTAGCAGCTCTTTCATGAGTTGCCTGCCGATAGCTTTGCAGTTCGATCTGCCTCAATCAAGGATTGAATTACAGCCTCTAAATCTCCATTCATAACTGCATCAAGATTATTTGCTTTGTAATTAACTCGGTGATCGCTTAAACGATTTTCTGGAAAGTTATAGGTTCTAATTCGCTCACTTCGATCAACTGTTCTAACTTGATTCTTTCGCTCAGCCGCTGCAATCCGTTCCGCCTCTTCCTGGGCTGCTGCCAACATACGGGCTCGTAAAATTCGAAGAGCCGACTCTTTATTTTGCAGCTGACTCTTCTCATTCTGACAAGAGACCACAATTCCAGTTGGAATATGGGTAATTCGAACAGCTGAGTCGGTGGTATTTACGCTTTGTCCACCTGGGCCAGATGAACGATAAACATCAATTCGTAAATCATTCATATTTATATCAACATCAATCTCTTCCGCTTCAGGCAAAATTAATACACCAGCAGCTGAGGTATGAATTCGACCTTGGGACTCAGTCTCTGGAACCCGTTGCACTCGATGGACTCCACCTTCAAACTTTAATTTCGCATAAGGAGTTTGACCAGGTTTAACTACCCCTTTAGATTTAATTGCAACTGACATATCTTTGTATCCACCCATATCACTTGGGGTGGTATCAATTACCTCAATCTTCCAACCTTGTTTTTCGGCATATCTTGAGTACATTCGAAACAGGTCACCGGCAAATATTGCAGACTCATCCCCGCCAGCTCCTGCTTTGATCTCCATAATCACATCACGATCATCGTTTGGATCTCTAGGTAGTAGTAACTCCTCCAAAAGTGCAGCTGCATCATCTCTTGTTTTCTCTAGTGCACTTATCTCTGAGGCAAAACTTGGATCAGCCTCAGCTAACTCCTTGCCCGCGTTTAAATCTTCTTCAGACAACTTATATGCTCGGTAACCAGCAATCACCGGACCGAGTTGGGCATATCTTTTACCAAGCGCTCGTGCCTTATTTTGATCAGCATGAATAGATGGATCAGCCATCTGTGCTTCTAGTGATTCATACTCAGCTAACAACTCATTAACTTTGGCAAACCGTTCCATCTAACTCTCCTTTCAAAATAATAAGTCGGAAATTAAAAAGAGAGCGCACCACATCTTTCGATGTTTGAGTGCGCTCTCTTAACTAAAACTACTTAGTGCCGCTTTTATCAGCCTTTCCGAAACGCTCTTGGAATTTAGCTACGCGACCGCCGGTATCAAGAATTCTCTGCTTACCGGTATAAAAAGGATGGCATACTGAACAAACTTCAACATAAATTGAGCCGTTCTCTTTGGTGCTGCGGGTAGTGAAAACTTCACCGCAACCACAAGTTACCTTGGTCTCGACATACTGTGGGTGAATCTCGTTCTTCATATTTCTCCTTGATTATTACTGGATCAAACATTCTTTTTTGAAGAACATCTGTGAACCAGTAGGACTAGTGAAGTACTAGAGGGGTAAAGAATAACTGCTGGGTCAGAGCAATCAAAATTTACGCATTAATCAGGCTTGGTCGCTCTCCTGTTTGCTAGATCCACTACTAGTTGGCATATCGCCGCCAGTTGTGGTCTTTTGAATTTGCAGAAGGAACTCAACATTTGATTTAGTGCCCTTCATCTTTTCGAGAAGTAACTCAAGTGCCTGTTGAGGTTCAAGAGCATGTAGCACTCGGCGCAAACGCCAAACAATGCTTAACTCTTCAGTTCCCATCAGAATTTCCTCTTTACGAGTTCCAGATGCAACAACATCAACTGCTGGGAAAATGCGCTTATCAGCAAACTTACGGTTCAGGATAAGTTCCATATTTCCAGTTCCTTTAAACTCTTCGAAGATAACTTCATCCATCTTTGATCCAGTATCAATCAAAGCGGTTGCCAGAATAGTTAATGAACCACCATTTTCAATATTTCGGGCTGCACCAAAAAACTTCTTTGGTGGATAAAGCGCTGCAGAATCCACACCGCCAGAAAGAATTCGTCCTGAGGCAGGAGCTGCGATGTTATAAGCACGGCCAAGACGAGTAATTGAATCCAACAAAACAACTACATCATGGCCTAACTCAACTAATCTCTTTGCGCGCTCAATCGCAAGCTCTGCAACTGTAGTGTGATCATCAGCTGGGCGATCGAATGTAGAGGCAATTACCTCGCCCTTTACCGAGCGCTGCATATCTGTAACCTCTTCTGGACGCTCATCAACTAAGACAACCATTAAGTGACACTCTGGATTATTTGTTGTAATTGCATTTGCAATTGATTGCAAGACCATAGTTTTACCAGCCTTAGGTGGTGAAACAATTAATCCACGTTGACCTTTACCAATTGGCGAGATCAAATCGATAATTCTGGTAGTTAGAACATTTGGCTCAGTTTCTAAGCGCAATCTCTCCTGCGGATAAAGTGGTACTAGCTTTGAAAACTCAACTCGCTCTTTTGCATTTTCAGGCTCTACGCCATTTACAGTTTCAACTCTGACGAGAGCGTTAAATTTTTCTCGGCGCTCACCCTCTTTAGGCTCTCGCACAGATCCAGTAATTACGTCACCTTTGCGCAGGCCATACTTTCTTACCTGTTGTAGGGAAACATAAACATCATTCGGTGATGGTAAGTATCCACCAGTTCTAATAAATGCAAAGCTATCTAAAATATCTAACAAGCCACCTACTGGTAGCAAGACATCATCTGGTCCGATAACAATTTCGCGCTCTTCACGATGTCCACGATCTCGATTGCGGTCTCTATTTCGATCACGCCCGCGATCTCTTCGGTTGTTATCTCGGTTACCAAATCTACGATTGTTATCGCCTCGATCAGAGTCGCCATAGCCACCTGAAGAGTTGTTGTTTGAATTATTGGTTGAGCTGTCTTGGCTAGATTCGTTATCTTCTGCCTCAGCATTATTGTTTCGGTTGTTTCGATTGTTCTGTCGTTCCATACGACGAGCCTCTCGTTCATTTTTAGCGGCTTCGCGATTCGCGGCCTGCAGATCGCCAATAGATTGGACTAACTCTGCTTTTTTAAGTGTGGAGGCATTTTCAATTCCTAGTTGAGTAGCTACTTTTTTAAGGTCGCTAAGTGCCATATCCACTAACTCAACCGCATCTGTGCGATTGGTTGATTTCTTCTCTGCCATTTATATATTGCCATTCTTTCTTTTTATTATTTTGCTACCCATATGAGGGTAATCCCGCGAAAAAAGTTTTTTTATTTTGGGATTTTTATAACTTATGAATCTGTCGCACTTTCCGACAGGTGTAAATCTACCACACCCCATTAATATAGGTAAAACCCGCTACTGAACCCCTGCCTTTGCAATCGCTAACTTCATTGCGGTAAACCCTGGGGCAACTGATTGAAGTTGATCGATCTCATCCTCAGCTCCTGAGTAGAGCACCATTACTGATGGGCCTGCTCCCGATACCACCGCAGCCAAACCAGCCCCTCGTAACTTCTCCATCAATGCAATTGTCTTGGGCATTGCCTGCTCCCGATACCGTTGATGTAAAGCATCTTCAGTTGCGGTGAATAATAGATCTGGACGCTCAGCAAGAGCGTGAACGAGCAGTGCTGATCGAGATGAGTTTAAAACCGCATCTTGGTGTGAGATTGTTTCAGGTAATAACTTACGGGCCTTAGCAGTTGATAATTGATTTTCTGGAATAAGTAATAAAGCTTTAATTCGGTCATCAACTTTAAGGCTCACTGCACGGCCAATACTGGTTTTTGATCCATCCTTATCAACTTTAGATTCAAGCCATGCAATTGTTGCGCCACCATAAAATGCTGCAGCCACATTGTCAGGGTGACCCTCTAACTCAGTTGCTAAGGTGATTAACTCATCATCACTCATATATTGCTCACCAGTTAAAACAAGGGATCTTGCAAGTGCTAATCCGCCAACAATTGCACTCGCAGATGAACCAAGCCCTCTGCCATGTGGAATTACATTTAGTGCTCGAAGTGCAATACCTCTTGGCTTGGCACCCATATGTTCAAAACCACGCATCATCGACTTTATGACAAGATTTTTTGAATCCTTCTTTACCTGATCAGCACCCTCACCAGTTACATCAACATCAAAGATTTCATCATCTAAAACTTGGGCGGCATACCTATCGCGAATCTCTAATGCTAGGCCGAAGAAATCAAAACCAGGTCCAATATTTGCACTACTGGCAGGCACGCTAATTTGAGCCATGGTGGCTTTAAAGGTTATCCCGCTTAAATTACGTTTAGCAGCCATTACTTAAGTCCAATCGCTTTTGCTGCTCGCTTAACATCAACTGGGATCACAATTGGTTTTTTTGATGAATTAAGCACCCACTGCACATCCTTTAATCCGTTACCAGTAACAGTCACAACAATTGTTTTACCCTTTGGCAGTTTCTTCTGGACTTTAAGTTTAATCAGACCGGCAATACCAGCAGCACTTGATGGTTCAACAAATACCCCTTCTTTTGCTGCTACTAATCGATAAGCACTCAATATCTCCTTGTCGGTAACAGAATCAATTAATCCTTTAGAGCCGACCTGTGCCGCCACGGCCTGATCCCAAGATGCTGGGTTTCCAATTCGGATTGCGGTGGCAATAGTTTCTGGCTTCTTAACAATTTTATTTCTTACAATCGGAGCAGCACCTGCTGCTTGGAATCCCCACATCATAGGCAAAGTTCCAGACATGCCAGCCTTCTTATACTCTTGATAACCCTTCCAATAAGCGGTGATGTTTCCAGCATTACCAACTGGCATAGCGTGAATATCTGGTGCAAAACCCAACATATCTACAACTTCAAAGGCTGCGGTTTTCTGTCCCTCAATTCGATAGGGATTCACTGAGTTAACTAGTGAAACTGGATAATTTTCCGATAACTGACGAGCAAGTTTTAGACAATCATCAAAATTTCCTTTGACCTGCAACAGTATTGCCCCGTGTGCTATTGCTTGCGCTAATTTACCCATTGCAATTTTGCCTTGTGGAACTAACACAACTGGTTTCATCTCAGCTTTGCTTGCATAAGCTGCAGCGCTTGCACTTGTGTTACCGGTTGAGGCGCAGATTACTGCTTTAGCACCATCTTCTGCCGCCTTTGAAATAGCCATTGTCATACCACGATCTTTGAATGATCCAGTTGGATTATTTCCTTCAACCTTAAGCCAAACCTCATTTCCTAACATCTCAGATAAGACGCAGGCATAAACAAGCGGCGTACCACCTTCACGCAAAGAAATAATTGGAGTCTGATCTGTTACTGGTAACCAGCGACGATACTCCTCGATCACACCACGCCACTGATGGGCATTTTTCTTACCAAACAAAGCCATTAGATAGCACCCTCAACTCGAAGCACGCTGGCTACATCTGTTACTGCTGATAATTTTCCTAACTCCTTTACAGTTGCAGAGAGTGCTGATTCAGTTGAGGTGTGAGTCATTATTATTAACTCAGCTTTATCACCTGCACCCGTTTGCCTAACAGTTTGAATTGAAACGCTATGGGCGGCAAATACATGGGCGACTGATTCAAGAACACCCGGTTTATCCGCAACATTTAATCTAATTAGGTAGCGAGTCTTTGTTTCACCCATTGGGGCAATTTTTAGTGAAGCGTAATCACTCTCCTTAGGACCAATTCCACCCAATACTTTGTGGCGAGCTATTGCTACTAAATCACCTAGTACCGCACTAGCGGTTGGCTCACCTCCTGCACCTTTGCCATAAAACATCATTTGACCAGCAGATTGTGCCTCTACGAAAACTGCATTAAATGACTCTCTAACTGATGCAAGTGGATGTGTACGTGAAATTAATGCTGGATGAACCCGAACTGAGATCTCACTAGATGCGGTTAGCTCTGTGATTGCTAATAACTTAATCACCATATCCATTGCTTTAGCAACTTTTACATCGGTGGCGGTTATTTTAGTAATTCCTTCTCGGTACACATCCTTAGCGGTAACTCTGGAGTGAAATGCCAAGCCGGCCAAAATGGCTGCTTTGTCTGAGGCATCAATGCCCTCTACATCTGCAGTGGGATCAGCTTCGGCAAAGCCAAGTTCTTGAGCTTGCTTTAGTGCATCGGCAAATGCTGTTCCGCTTTCATCCATTTTAGTCAGAATGTAATTAGTAGTTCCGTTAACAATTCCCATAATTCTTGTTACATGATCGCCAACCAATGATTCACGCAATGGTCTTAAGATCGGAATAGCACCAGCTACAGCCGCTTCATAATATAAATCCACATTTGCCTCACCTGCTGCCTGATACAAAGCCGAACCTTCATTTGCCAACAATGCTTTGTTCGCAGTCACAACTGATTTACCATTTTTAAAAGCTGCCAAAATTAATTCTTTGGCTGGTGAAATTCCGCCAATTACTTCAATTATTAAATCTATCGCTGGATCATTAACTATCGAATAAGGATCATCAGTTAATAGGGATGGTGAGATGCCCTCTCGCTTTGCTTTGATATCTTTTACAGCAACTTTCACTAACTCAAGTTGAGCACCAGCACGTGAGGCTAGATCTGCTCTATTAGCCACCAATAGTCGAGCGATTTGGGAGCCAACATTTCCGCAGCCCAACATCCCAACTTTTAGAGTTTTCATTGGAGAAGTATCTCAAACTTATGACAGTTGCCGGGGCGCTTGAACTACATCCAGATTTAGTAGATCTGCCTCATTTTCTCTGCGTAATATCTCTCTTGCCAGGCCATTCTTAACAGCAATCACCGATGGTCGTGGCATATGGTTGTAATTGCTGGCCATACTTCGGCCATAAGCACCAGTAGCTGGAATTGCCAACAAATCACCAGCACTTATGTCAGCCGGCAAATCAATCTCTGGAATCAAAATATCGCCACTTTCGCAGTGCTTACCAACAATACGAGAGCTAATGCTTTTCTCATTTGAACTTCGATTAGCTAAAAATGCTGAATAGGTTGCACTGTATAGCGCTGGTCTGATGTTATCACTCATTCCGCCATCAACTGAGATGTATCTGCGGATTAAACCATTTTCTAACTTAACTGATTTAGTGGTACCAACTAAGTAAATAGTTGTGGTGGTAGGTCCAACAATGGCTCGACCTGGTTCGATGGATATCTTAGGAACTTGAAGTTTTGCACTTCCACATTCATCTTTAATCACTTGCGCTATTGCTGGAATTACCTGGAATGGAGAAATAGCAGTTTCGTTGTTTGTATAGGCGATTGCAAATCCGCCACCAATATTTAACTCAAGCAACTCTTTTGAGTACTTATCTTTAAACTCTGCTAAAACTCCTACTAATCTTTTGGCCGCTAACTTAAAACTATCTACTTCAAAAATTTGTGAACCAATATGACAGTGAATACCAGCCAAATTAACGGAGTCTTCACTCATGCACCTATCAATTGCTATTTGCGCATCCCCTGAAGCAATTGAAAATCCAAACTTCACATCTTCATGAGCGGTAGAGATAAATTCGTGGGTATGAGTATCAACTCCTGGTGTAAGGCGTAAATATACTTTTTGAATCCTGCCCTCATTTTTAGCAATTTTAGCTACGCGAGTTAATTCATCAAAGGAATCAATAACAATTGTTCCAACAGAGGACTTAATCGCAAATAAAATTTCTGCCTCAGATTTATTATTGCCGTGAAACTCAATATCAGCTGCTGGAAAATCAGCGGCTAGCGCAGTGGCTAATTCACCCTGAGTGCAAACATCTAAACCAACCTTTAACTCTTTTAACCATCTTGCTACTTCAACACAAATAAATGATTTAGCTGCATAATAAAGTTGTCCACCGCCAAATGATTGTTCCAGCGCATCTTTCCATGCCTTAGTTCGAAGGTAGAAATCCTCCTCATCCAATACAAATATTGGTGAACCAAACTCTTTTACGATCTTCTTCGCTGAGCATCCAGCAATAAAGAGTTCACCGCCGTAGAGATTTTGGTTTAAAAACTTAAGATTTGTAGAAAAGAGTGAGGTTGGGTAATTACTAGTCATTACATTCTCTCCGGAGCGCTTACGCCAAGTAACTCTAAACCGTTGCTTATTACCTGCGCGGTTGCCAAAGATAAAGTAGCACGTGCTGAATTCAAATTAGTTGGCTTCTCCTCACCTAATGGTAAAACCCTACAATCATTGTAAAAACGATGATACTGCGCAGCAAGATCTTCAATAAATCTAGCAACTCGATGTGGTTGTCTCATTTGTGCAGCTGCGCCAACAATTCTTGGATACTGGGCCAATAAACCAATTAGCTCTCGCTCTTGTTCATGAATTAATAACTCTGGATTGAAATAATCTAGACCATACCCAATATCAAAATCTTTGGCATTTCTAAGTACTGCACAAATTCGAGCATGGGCATATTGCACATAATAAACAGGATTATCATTTGTATTTTTCTTTAGCAAATCAACATCCATAACCATGGGGGTATCTGTTGGATATCTAATTAATGTATACCTTGCAGCATCAATACCAACTTTTTCAACTAATTCTTCTAAAGTAATGATGGTGCCGGCTCGCTTAGAAAGTTTTAACTCTTGTCCGCCCTCAATTATCTTTACCATTTGACCAATTAAGGCTTCGATATCCTGCTCTGGATCATCACCAGCACAAGCTGCGATCGCTTTAATTCTTCCAACATAACCGTGATGATCAGCGCCAAGCATGTAGATGCATAAATTAAATCCACGCTCTCGTTTACTTACGTAGTAGGCAGAGTCAGATGCAAAATAAGCAAAAGAGCCATCAGATTTAATCATTACCCGATCTTTGTCATCACCAAAATCAGTAGTGCGAAGCCAGGTAGCACCGTCCTGTACATAAACATGTCCATTAGCTTTTAATTTATCTAATGTGTGGTTGAAGAAATTGTTTTCATACAAGCTGCGCTCAGAGAAGTAGGTGTCAAAGTGAGTGCCAAAGTTATCTAAAACTTTTCGCTGTTCATCCAGTTGTAATTTATATCCAGCCTCGCGGAATGCAATAATTGATTGCTCTTGTGGAAGGGTTAAAAACTCTGGATTAGATTTAATAATCTCATTTGCTAAATCAACAATGTACTCACCGTGATACCCATTTTCGGGCCGATCGATTCCAAGGGCGGCAGCTCTAATTGATTGGCCAAATAAATCCATTTGATTGCCACGGTCATTGACATAAAACTCTCGACTAACCTGAGCACCCGCTGCTGCTAGAACTCGACCAAGTGAGTCACCTACCGCAGCCCACCTGGTGTGGCCTAGATGAATAGGGCCCGTTGGATTTGCACTAACAAACTCAAGATTAATTTTTTTACCAGATAATAATGAACTGTGTCCATATTTTTTACCAGCAGTTAAAACCTCAACAACTACACCGCCTTGACTTGCACTTTCTAAGGTGATGTTGATAAACCCAGGTCCTGCAATCTCAACTTTTTCTATGCCAGCCTTGGTAAGTAAGTCATCTTTAGTTAACGTTTTGACAATCGCCTCTGCAATCACCCTTGGTTGCAGATTTGCAACCTTTGCCAAAGTAAGAGCGACTGAGGTCGCATAGTCACCGTGGTCACGATTTTTTGGTCGATCTAAAATGATTTGCTCTGGCAATTGGCAGTTAATTACACCGGCATCTTTGGCTGAGATAAGCGCAGTTAAGATCGCCTTGGCAACCTTACTTTGCACTGAATCTGCACTCATTTGAGCAAGGCTACCCGCTAACCCTTGCTAAAGGTCGATGGGTTTTGGTGATGCCGCCATATACGCCGTAATCTTTCCCCCCTCACTCAAGTAATAAATGCGGGAGTGGTGAAATGGCAGACACGCAGGTCTTAGGAACCTGTGCTTCGGCGTGTGGGTTCAAGTCCCACCTCCCGCACCAGTTGTATTTAATTTGTAGTTAGGGAAGGCTTAGATCATGGCAGAAAAAAATTTTCTTAGTTGGGTTGGATTTAAGGGTGAGGATGAAAGTAAGCCTGCACCAACACAAAATGCTTTAGAGCGTATCCGTGAATTAGAAAATCAATTAAATGATTTGCGCTCGCGCCGTGACATTACTGGGTTAAGTCGAGAAGAGTTTGAAATCTTGGCAACTGAAACTGCCATGACAATGATTAAGTCTGCTCAACAACGTGAGGCAAAGGCTAACGCTGCAGCTCAGAGAATAATTAGTGAGACAAATAGAAGCACTAAGGAAAAGCTTGAAGCTGCCGAGAGCAAAGCAAAAAACATACTCTCATCTGCTGAATCAAGGGGTCGAAAGTACATATCAGCTGCTGAAGATGATGCTGCTGATCTAATCCTCACAGCAGAAGGTAAAGCAGATGAGCTTCTTAATCAGTCGGCCAGAGAAGCAGCCCAGTTAACGGCTGCTGCAAAACGGGATGCACAAAAATTGATTTCAGATGCTGCAAAAAATATTGTTGATTACCGATCCTGGTTGTCCTCAGCAATCTCTGAAGCTGAGCGTCTGCACCGTGCACAGAATTCATCTCTGAACGCTGCTGAGCAGGCGATTGCTGAATCAAGACAAAAATTGAGGCATGCTTTTGATCGACTTTCACAACTTCAATCAGATATCAATGCAAATCTAGATGCAGATAGCAAACCTACGGGTAAGGTTTTTGTTCCTGGAGCTGGTAAGAAGGCCGCGCAAGCTGCTGCTAGAAAACAAAAAGCTGCAAACAATAAAAAAGCTAGCAAAAAGAAAACTAAGTAATTCAATTAGAGGTTAGCAATGCTTAACTTCATTAGCATTGGATAATTTAAATGAACTCTAAGAGTGCAGAGGGTACTAGACATATAGCATCAATTGATGGCTTACGAGCCATTGCTGTTACCGCAGTAGTTTTGTATCACCTTGGAATTTCTTGGATACCAGGTGGCTTTTTAGGTGTTGACCTTTTCTTTGTGATTTCAGGTTATGTAATTACTAGATTAATTCTTGATTCTATAAATCAATCAAGTGCACTAGATCTACGTGCGTTCTATGCAGCTCGAATCAGACGTATCTATCCGGGACTTATTTTTATGGTGGTTTGCACAATCATCTTTATTGGAGTTTGGGCTCCAGAAGCCATAAAGAGATTCTTATCCGATTTACCGTATGCATTAACGGGGACAATAAATTGGTTACTGGTTGCTCGTAATCAGGATTACTTTGAAACTATCGGGCGCCCTCCACTACTTCAACACACCTGGTCATTGGCTGTTGAACTTCAATTTTACCTAATCTGGCCAATAATCTTGCTAGCAGTTTTGAAGTATTTTGGAAAGAGAAATATTGCACGAATTGCATTAATTATTGCGATGATTTCAGGCACCACATTGTTTTTCGTATCATTACAACTAGATCAGGCAAATGCTAAACAGATTAGCCATATCTATTTTGGAACTGATACCCACTCACTTGGTCTATTTTTGGGTTCAGCATTGGCGGTCTCTTGGATTCCACAAAATCTGAGTGCAAATATTGAAAAGCGGGCTCAGGATGTTATCGATGCAATTGGTGTTGTTGGACTGCTTGGCCTGATCTCAACTTTCTTGTTTATAGATCAAACAAATGCCAATTTATATCGAATCGCATTTCCATTGGCAGGAATATTTGGCTGCTTGGTAATCATTTCACTTGTACATCCAGCCTCCAGATTTGCACCCTTAATCAGTACCGCTCCGTTTAGATGGATCGGACAGCGCAGTTACGGTATTTACATTTGGCACTGGGTAATTTTTCAGGTTACTAGACCATCGGTGGATTTATCTGGGCAGACCTGGGCTCTATACCTTGCTCGGGTTTTATTAGTTTTAGCTCTTGCTGATATTTCACTGCGCTGGGTTGAAATTCCGTTTAGGCAAGGTTTGGTTCAAAACTGGTTTCGTGGCATGAAGTATCGCTCGGCAAAGGTTCGGCTGCGCCAACAATTATCAGTAATTTTTTCAATAGTTATTACATTGGCCATTACCACATCGATTTCGGTTCAGGCTATAACTAAATCAAATCAAATAGCTGATCAATTGCTAGCACAAAGTGATGAGATAACTAAACCAACTCAGGACCTGGCAAGCACAACCGGACTTTGGGTAACGGGCGATAGTGTAATTTTAGGAATAAGAAGTAAGTTGGAAGCCAAACAACATATCTCTCTAGTAAATGCTCGAGTTGGCAGACAAGCACCAGAATTGCTGGCTGTTATGCGAGTTGATAAGACTTCAGTACCACAATCCCCAGTGATATTTAATCTTGGAAATAATAATGCATTATCGGAATCGACAGTTGTTGAAATCTTTGAAACTATAAAGGATCAGCCCCAAATAATTGTTGTCAATACTGCAGTTCCAAGAGCATGGAAAGATGCCAACAATTCAATTATTTCATCAGTTGCAGCCAGGTATCCAAATGTAATTGTTGTTGATTGGAATAAGATCTCAACTGGTCGGCCAGAGTTATTTGCACCAGATGGCGTTCATCTAAGCCCAGCGGGATCTGATGTTTATGTTGATTTAATTTTAAATGTCTTAACAAAAACTAGTGCCTAAACAAAAGTGGCCCTCAATTTATCGAGGGCCACTAGTTAATTACTTTTGACTATGACCAACTACCTGGTAGGCCATGAATCTTTCCTTCAGAAATTACACCATCTGAATAAACTGTTGAGACCTTAACCTGTACCCATCCAGTTTCATCATTTTTAACAATCTGTTGCTTAAATTGTGTGGCAGGAACAGTTGCTACTAACTTCCACTCGCCCACACCATTGTCGCGAAGCTCAATGTTGTAACCGGTTATACCTTCTGAGGCAGCAGGTGCTTTCCAGTTAACTGTTGCACCAGTTGCATTGTAAATTGAAACAATTCCAACAGGTGGCTCATGAGCAGCCAGTGGTGCTGAACTTGGCTCTGTAGTTGGCTCTTCAGTAGGGGCAACACTTTCGGAGGCAATTGGTGTCGGAGTCACAGTGGTTGAATCTGAATCTGCACCTTTAGAGATAACTGCAATTGCCAAGATTAAAATACCTAATACAACTGCGATCACAATTCCCTTAGAGGATCCTGCATCCGAACTCTTTGTTGATTTAGAAGAGTATGTGGAACCGCTAGTTGGTTTTGGCGTAGTAGAAATTGTTGAAACGGAGGATCTCGCTGATCCACTTACTGGCACTGATGGAATTGAGTAGCGAGCTGTTGAACTACTTTTCTTTTTAACACTCTTCTTCGCACTTCGCTTAGCAGTTGAGCGCTTGGCAACTTTCTTAACGGCGCGCTTCGCCGAACTCTTTTTTGCAGCAGATTTCTTTGCTGCCTTCTTCTTTGCGGCCACTTAAAACTCCTTAAATTTAGGCACTAACTAAGTCCTACTGATTAGCAGTGTGAGGTTTGATCGTTTCCTTAGGGAAGGATGCGATAAGGATACATCACAAAGATTAGGCAGTAATGGGGACAAGCGCTAACTGCTAGAGAATTGATTTTATAAAGGGCAGGATTGCCCGCAAGGCGATACCACGATGGCTAACCTCATCCTTCACCCCTGGCGGAAGTTGCGCCAAAGATTTATCAAATCCAGTTGGCATAAATATTGGGTCATACCCAAATCCACCACTTCCAATGGGCTCAAGCAGTATCTCGCCATTAAGAACACCTAACTCCTCTTTTTCAATTATCTTTAGCTGATTGCGCGGATCGCAAAAAGCCACTACCGATTTAAATTGAGCACCGCGCTGTGGCTTTGGCACACTTTTTAATTGTGTTAACACCTTCTCAATATTGGCCCGATCTCGCTCTTGGCTATTTAACCCTTGATAGCCAGCCCATCTTGCAGAGAGAACTCCTGGATCTCCATTTAAAGCATCGATAAACAAGCCGCTGTCATCGGCTAATGCTGGCAAATTTGTAAACTTTGCAATTGCCTGTGCTTTTAATTTTGCATTTTCACTTAGTGTATTTCCATGCTCTTCAACATCTGGCATATCTGGAAAATCATTTAATCCCAGAACTTTTACCGAGTTTGCTTGTTCATCCAACATCCGTTCAAACTCTGTAATTTTGCCATTATTTTTAGTTGCTAAAACTAGCTTAAGCATCTAACTACAATTTATTTAGATAGTGCTGATGCTTGCAATTTAGTTAACTCAGCGCAACCAGCTGCACCAATATCTAGTAATTGATTTAATAGCGCTCGATCAAATGGTGCACCTTCAGCCGTGCCTTGTACTTCAACAAAATTACCATCACCAGTACAGACAATATTCATATCAGTTTGCGCAGTTACATCCTCTTCATAACAAAGATCAAGCACTGGTTTACCATTAATAATTCCAACAGAGACTGCTGCAACAGATTGCGTCAGCGGCTTACTGCCGGCAGTGATATGACCTTTACTTTGAGCCCAAGTGATTGCATCAGCAAGTGCCACGTAGGCACCAGTAATTGCTGCAGTTCTAGTGCCGCCATCTGCTTGAAGGACATCGCAATCAATCACAATTGTGTTTTCACCTAATGCTTTCATATCAACAATGCCACGTAATGATCTGCCAACTAACCGAGAGATCTCTTGGGTTCTGCCACCTAACT
>CAZDKV010000005.1:0-67693 GCA_964506125.1 uncultured Candidatus Nanopelagicus sp. | reverse complement strand
GTTAAATCTACTGTCAGTGGTACTTGTTTAACTATTAGTAGTGGGTAACCTCACCACGAAAGGGCAATTATGAACTGGTTGAACCTGATCTCAATTCCATTTGTGCTTTTCTTGGCCTGGGCCAAGGGTCGGGGATTAATAAGATGGTTATTAATGGCCTATGTTTTGGGTTTCTGGTCTGTCATTCCACTATTGATGGTAAAAACACGCAAAGTAAAAATATATAAAATTCCTAGAATCATTACTGAATTTGTTACTACAAGTAATTTTAAGAAACAGTTAAATGAGATTAGGTATCCAATAGATATACAAAGAGATTTTTAGGTTTTCCACAAAAAAGTAAAGAGCATCAAAGATTTACCACAAAATATTATTGGATTAAGCCATGATTGATTTGAATATTAGTTATGAGCAAAAAAGAGGGATAGCAATAATCTTCGCATTAAGTATTGGTATCGCAAGTTTCTATTTTCTTAATTCTCGACCTAATGCTGAAATTGCTGCAGTAGCGGAGTTGCCAGCCATAGTTGAACAGGTGGTACCACCTAAATTAATTGTTAATGTGGCTGGCAAAGTCACTAATCCAGGCGTCTATCAACTCCCAAGTGGTGCTCGAGTAGTTGATGCAATTCAAGCTGCTGGCAATCAACTAAAAGGAGTTGATATTAGTGATATTAATTTGGCACGGGTATTAGTTGATGGCGAGCAAATACTAGTAGGCGGTAGCAAGAGCGGCTCTGGAAAATCAGCAGTGAAAAAAATATCACCAGATAATCCATTAGATATAAACCGTGCCACTTTGGCACAGCTCGACACATTGCCAGGTATTGGGCCAGTAACCGCACAACGAATTATTGATTATCGAACCAAAGTCGGTCGTATCAATGCATTAGATGAGTTGAAGAAAATATCTGGGTTAGGTGGCTCAAAATTCGAAGAGATCAAACCTCTACTGCGAATTATGTAGATTATCGACTATTACTGATCAGCTTAAGCCTGTGGAGTAGTGCTGCGCTGACAAGTTTTTGGCCGCAAGTAAAAATAGTTTTATCTATAGCTTTACTTTCTCTGGCAATTTTGGCTAGGGGAAAGGTGATATCACTACTAATAATTTCAGCTCTGGTTGGAATTGCCCTAGTCACTTTTCGCCAGGCAGCCTTAAATAATCAATTTCTGCTTAGCAAAATGGAATCTCATGTTGTTGCTGAGGGTATTGTCTTGAGTGATCCGATCCTAAAAACTGGCCAAGTCATCGGCTCATATCGAAAGCCTGATCAAAACACTGCCCTCTTTAAACTCCTTAATCTAGATGGAACCCAAGTAGATCTACCACTACGAATTCGCTTTGCTTCATCAGCAAAGATTGAGATAGATCAGCGGATATCTATGAAAATGTACTTGGTCAAGAGTAAGGAGCGAAAAGTTGCAGCACTTGGCATCGTTACTGGAGAGATAACCAAAATTGGACAAGAGCGAAATCTATTTAGGGTCACCTCAATCATCAGAGATAAATTTCGAGATTTGACTCCCAGCAATCCGGCGGGAGCATTAATTCCTGGGTTAGTTTTAGGTGATACCTCTTTACAATCTACAAAATTTACTCAGCAAATGCGACGAGTTGGGTTGTCACATTTAACCGCGGTAAGCGGGGCAAATTTTGCTCTCGTAGCTACCTTTCTTTTTTGGTTTCTGCAGTTTGTCACCAAAAAACTTAAAACTCGTTTGCTAGTAGTTGGCTTGATTTTGTTTTTATTTATATTTCTTGTGCGGCCAACACCATCTGTGCTCAGGGCAGCATTAATGAGTGCGGTCATTTTGCTGGCAAAGTTCTTTGGTGATCGCTCCGTTGGAATACCCTCATTAGCGGCAGCGATATCGATTTTAATACTTGTTGATCCGATTCAATCCACCGATCCAGGATTTGCACTTTCAGTTCTGGCAACCGCCGGTATTTTGTTGCTCTCACCGATTATCGAAAACCGGCTTGGTAGGCAGGTAAAAAACACTTGGATTGTCCAAGCTATTTCAATCCCAGTTAGCGCAACTATTTTCTGCCTACCAGTTATTGTCATGCTCTCAAATCAAATATCCCTGGTTACAGTGCCAGCAAATATTTTGGTAGCTCCAGTTATCGCTCCGATCACAATATTGGGTTTTCTAGCAGCTATTTCTGCGCCATTAATACCTCTACTATCAACATTACTAATTGGGATTGCCACACCATTTGCACATTGGATCGTATTTATCAGCAACGTTATGGCAGCAACCCCCGTACTCTCCTTCAATCGCAGCATTACCTTTATTTTCCTCTTTGCAATCTTGGCTTATGGATTTTGGAAAAATCAATGGTTGCTGATTTATCTAGTGATCGCTATGGTCACATTTCAGTTGAGTTTAAATCATTTTGGCTGGCCTGGACGAAATTGGCAGGTGGTCAACTGTGATGTTGGTCAGGGAGATGGCTTGGTATTTAACCTAGGCGGCGGTAATGCAATTGTGGTTGATGTTGGTCCAGAGCCAGAAAGCATTGATAGCTGCTTGTCTAAACTTGGCATCAAATCTATCCCGCTTTTAGTTTTGACTCATTTCCATTCAGATCATGTTGGTGGCTTACCCGCAGTAGTAGGTAAGAGAGAGATTGGTCAGGTTTGGATTTCAAACCTAGCAAAGCCCGAGGGTTCTTACCAACAAGCCATGAAGCAACTTGTTGGATTAAATGTGAAGGTAGTTCAACAAGGTGAGCAGTATTTTTTACCCAACTTTGCCACCAAGATTTTGGTGGTCTGGCCGCAGTTAGCACTAGGTCGGATGCCAACCTTGCCTGGCGATGGCTCGGAGGTTAACAACGCAAGTATCTCGCTAATAATTAAAAATAATTCAATTTCAGTTTTTGCTGGCGGTGATATTGAACCAGCGGCCCAAGAGTTAATCACCAACTCTGGCTACTTATCTACAGTCGATCTACTTAAAGTTTCTCATCATGGCTCTGCGTATCAACATTTACCGTTGCTGGATAAGCTAAAGCCAAAGGTTGCAGTAATAAGTGTTGGCCAGCAGAACTCATATGGGCATCCAGATCAACAATTTATCGCTGAGTTAAAAGGAAGGGGAATTCAGGTTTTACGCACAGATCAATCAGGTGGGATTTCACTTGCTTCACCTAATAAGATCAGGGTAACCGGCAAAGAATGGTGGCAAATAAAGTGGGGTTAGTTTTAATCCAAGGCAGCGAGAGCTTGTTGGCTGACCGCGCAATCTCACAAATTTTAGCCACTAAAACACAATCCCAGGTGATAACTCTTTTAGCCTCCGAAGTGGAGCTAGGTGTGATAACTGATAATTTGGCCCCATCATTATTTGGTGATCAAAGAGTTGTGGTCATAAAAGAAATTCAAGATTTAGATAGTGACTGCAGCGATGAGATAAGCAGCTATTTAGAAAATCAAGATGAGAATCTGACTTTGGTGCTGTGGCATAAAGGTGGCGTAAAGGGCAAAGCTCTCGTTGATAAGCTCAAAAAAGCAGGAGCTCAGATTATTGCGGCTGAGGCGATCAAGAAGGAAAGTGAAAAATCTGATTTTGTCAGGTCAGAGTTCAAACGGTTGAACCGGAAAATCACAAACGAGGCGGTGCAGGCATTACTTGATTCCTTGGGTAGTGATTTGCGTGAATTGAGCGCTGCTTGTTCACAACTAGCATCTGATGTTGCACTCCAAAAGACAATTGATGAGGCAGATGTTGAGGCATATCAATTAGGAAGAGTGGAGAGAACTGGCTTTGATGTGGCAGATGCTGCCCTAGAGGGAAATACACCCATTGCATTGATAAATTTAAGAAATGCTCTGTTAACTGGCACTGATCCAGTTTTGATAGTTAGTGCCTTAGCATCTTCATTTAGAACATTAGCTAAAGTCTCTGGCGCATCAAGATCAGTAAAGTCCTTTGAATTAGCTCAGAGTCTGGCTATTGCACCCTGGCAAATTGATAAGGCCCGAAGACAGTTAGTGGGTTGGAGTGATAACGCAATGGCCAAAGCGGTAATCGCTATCGCAGCAGCAGATGCTGACATAAAAGGCGCAGCAGCAGATCCAATTTATGCCCTAGAGCGGGCGATTATGACCGTTTGTGCTGCTAGAGGATCTCGATAATTAGGCTCAGTTTGAGCCTTATGGGTCTGCGCTGATATCCTTTCGCTCTTAATTCAAAGAAAGTTAAGTCAATCAACGAGAAAAGGTAATTTCTAGTGGCAAATATTAAGTCCCAGATCAAGCGAATTCGTACGAATAATAAAGCGCAAGATCGCAATAAGGCGTATCGCTCAGCGCTTCGTACTGCAATCCGAAGATTCCGTGATGCTGTGACTGCCGGCGATGCTGCAAAGATTAAAAGTGAATTTAAAGATGCCTCTCGTTCATTGGATATGGCTGTTTCTAAAGGTGTAATTCATGCCAACAACGCAGCTAATAAAAAGTCAGCTATGGCCAAATTGGCTAATAAAGCTGGCGTTCGTTAATTTTCTAGAAACTGCGAAGGCATAAATGCCTGCCATCTCGATTGCAAAGGCACCGCAGCCTGCTGCCACAAACCCAGCGCAAATTAGAAACTTCTGCATCATTGCTCATATTGATCATGGCAAATCAACTTTGGCTGATCGAATGCTGGGTATTACTGGCGTAGTTGAAGATAGAAATATGCGTGCGCAATATCTAGATCGAATGGATATTGAGCGTGAACGCGGTATCACCATAAAAAGCCAAGCAGTCAGGCTGCCGTGGCGATCTGGACTTGATGGGCAAGATTACATTTTAAATATGATCGATACTCCAGGCCATGTTGATTTTACCTACGAAGTTTCTCGTTCTTTAGCTGCTTGTGAGGGTGCAATTTTGTTAGTTGATTGCGCACAGGGAATTGAGGCACAAACTTTGGCCAATCTTTATCTGGCCATGGAGAATAACTTAACAATAATTCCAGTGTTAAATAAAATTGATTTACCAGCCGCACAGCCTGAGAAATTTGCGGTGGAGTTGGCTAATTTGATTGGTTGTAAACCGGAGGATTGCCTCAGGGTTTCAGGCAAAACCGGTGAAGGTGTTGAAGTCCTACTTGATCAAATTATTAAACAATTACCTCCGCCAGTTGGTGATCCTAAAGCACCTACCCGAGCTTTAATTTTTGATTCAGTTTATGACTCATATCGTGGAGTTGTCACCTATGTCAGAGTTGTCGACGGACACTTATCACCTCGTGATCAAATTCAAATGTACTCAACTGGTGTTAGACATGAGATGTTAGAGGTAGGAGTTATCTCACCTGAGCCAGTTGCAAGTAAGGGATTAGGCGTCGGGGAGGTGGGTTATTTAATTACTGGTGTTAAAGATGTAAGACAGTCACGAGTCGGGGACACAGTAACCACCTACAACAATCCAGCAACGGTGGCACTTGCTGGATATAAAGATCCAAAGCCAATGGTTTTCTCTGGACTCTTCCCATTAGATGGGGCTGAGTATCCGATGTTGCGTGAGGCATTAGATAAGTTGCAGCTAAATGATGCGGCATTAGTTTTTGAGCCAGAGTCCTCAGCAGCTTTAGGTTTTGGTTTTCGCTGCGGATTTCTCGGTCTATTGCATATGGAGATTGTGCGCGAGAGATTGGAGCGCGAAGCAGGTCTGACTCTTATTTCAACTGCACCAAGTGTGGTTTACAACGTTACATTAGAAGATGGTAAGAATCTGGTGGTAACTAACCCTTCTGAGTATCCAGAAGGAAAAATATTTGAGGTTAAGGAACCGATAGTAAAAGCAACAATTTTGGCACCGAGTGAATTTATCGGCACCATTATGGAACTTTGCCAGCAACGTAGGGGAGTACAGAAAGGAATGGATTATCTATCAGAGGATCGAATTGAAATTCGATACACCTTACCGCTTGCCGAAATTGTCTTTGATTTCTTTGATCAGCTTAAATCCCGGACTCGTGGGTATGCCTCACTTGATTACGAGCCAATTGGCGAGGAGCCTGGTGATCTAGTCAAAGTTGATATCTTGCTACAAGGTGAAAAGGTTGACGCGTTTAGTCAAATAGTTCATAGAGACAAGGCATACGCATACGGCGTAAAGATGACTGAAAAGTTAAGAGAATTGATTCCACGTCAACAGTTTGAGGTGCCAATTCAAGCTGCAATCGGAGCAAAGATAATTGCTCGAGAAAATATTAGGGCGATTCGAAAAGATGTATTAGCCAAGTGTTACGGCGGAGATATCACTCGAAAACGTAAACTATTGGAAAAGCAAAAAGAAGGAAAGAAGCGAATGAAGATGGTTGGTCGAGTAGAGGTTCCACAAGAAGCATTTATTGCAGCTCTGACAACTGATTCAGATAAAGTGAGTGAAAAGAAGAAGTAAGTGAATCTTGCCTTTTATATTCATATTCCTTATTGTGTTAAAAGATGTGGTTACTGCGACTTTAATACCTACACTCCAGGTGAGCTAAAAATAGCAACCGGGTTAAGTGAGGTCTCAAACTCATATATTGATCTTCTACTACTAGAGATAAATCAAGCCAAGGCACATGTCGGAAGCGCCGAAATACCTTCAATCTTTTTTGGTGGCGGTACGCCATCGCTCATGGAGCCCTCTGATATCGCTCGAGTTATTAATAAAATTAGTCAGGAATTTGTTTTAAATTCTGATGCTGAGGTAACTATGGAATGTAATCCAGACACAGTTACCAAGGAGAAACTGGCAGCTTTTCGAGAGGCAGGAGTAAATCGGGTTTCTTTTGGAATGCAATCTGCCGTGCCTCATGTATTAGCAACCTTAGATCGAACACACAATCCAGAAAATCTTCGTCAAGTGACAACTTGGGCAAAAGAGGTTGGTTTCTTACAAATTTCAGTTGATCTTATTTATGGCACACCAGGTGAGACATTATCTGACTGGCAAAGATCTATTGATGCTGCGTTGGCTCTGCCAATAACTCATATCTCAGCTTATGCATTGATAATCGAAGAGGGAACAAAATTAGCTGCGCAGATTAAACGAGGAGAGGTTGCTGCGGTCGATGATGATTTGGCAGCAGAGAAGTATCTACTAGCTGACAAAGCGTTCACAACTGCAGGTTTCCAATGGTATGAATTAAGCAACTGGGCAAAACCAAATTCAATAAGTAAGCATAATTTGGCTTACTGGCTGGGAGAGAATTGGTGGGGTGCTGGTCCAGGGGCACACTCACATCTAAATGGAAAACGATTTTGGAATGTAAAACACCCAAATTTGTATAAGGAAAAGATTCAATCAAAACAATCTCCAATTGCTGATTCTGAAGTATTAGAAGATATACAAATTGCCAGCGAGAAATTGATGCTAGCTTTAAGATTGCCAAGTGGCGTTGAAAAAGAAAGTTTGAATCAAGATCAAATATCTGAATTGTCAGATTATGTAGAAAGTGGTCATTTAGACCTTTTAAATTGGAAACAAGGCAGAGCTACCTTGACCTTAGAGGGCCGGCTGATTGCCGATCAAATTCTAAGACAAATACTGTTGTAGTAGCGTTGGCTTATGAGCAAAGCAATGCCTGGACGGCAACTTGAAATCTTAAAGGCAATTGTCGATGAGTATGTTGCGACTGAAGAGCCCGTTGGTTCAAAAACCTTAGCCGCTCGTTCGGGCCTGGGGGTATCTCCAGCAACTATTCGAAATGAAATGGCGATGCTAGAAGAAGCGGGTTTAATCACCCAACCTCACACCAGTGCCGGCAGAATTCCTACAAATAAAGGTTATCGAGTATTTGTTGATCAATTAGCCAAAGTTAAACCATTATCCTCTGCCGAGCGCAGAGCAATTGAAAATTTTCTAGATGGTGCAACAGATTTAGATGATGTAATTTCAAGAACTGTTAGATTGTTAGCTCAGGTAACAAAACAGGTTGCTGTCGTACAATATCCATCCTTAGTTAAGGCCAAAGTTCGTCATATTGAACTAGTGCTGTTAAATCCAAATCGAATCTTGATTGTATTGATTACCGATAATGGTCGAGTTGAACAACGGATGGTTGAATTAGCTTATGAGATTACCGAGGGTTCACTTTCAGATCTACATAAAAAAGTTAACACTTTAATTTCTACTCAATCACTAGCTAATGTGGGTAGCAAACTAGAGAATTTGGCCTCAAACTACCGTGGCCAAGATAGATCAAATATTGCTGTAATCATCACTACCTTGATCGAAATGGCAATTGAGCATCCCGAAGAGAAAGTGGTACTGGCTGGCCGTTCAAACCTAGCTAGAGCAAATCAGGATTTATCCAACAATATCCACCCTATTTTGGAAGCGCTAGAAGAACAAGTGGTACTGCTTCGCTTGCTATCTGGAACAGATTCTTTAGTTAAGGTGCAAATTGGTGATGAGCAGAGTGAAAAAAGTTTACAGAACACTAGTTTAGTTAAGGTTGGATATGCAGATATTGGTGCTTTAGGAATTTTAGGGCCAACAAGAATGGATTACGCAGCATCAATATCAGCTGTAAATGCTGTAGCAAATTACGTTGGTAGATTCTTAACGGAGAATAAGTAGAAATGGCTGATCTTTACGAAACTTTAGGAGTAGATAGGGATGCCAGCTTTGACGAAATCAAAAAGGCGTATCGAAAACTAGCGCGCAGTTACCATCCAGATGTTAATCCTGATCCAAAGATGGCAGATAGATTTAAAGAAATTACTGCCGCCTATGAAATATTAAGCGACCCTGACAAGCGCCAAAATTATGACATTGGTGGCAGTGGTTTTGGTGGTGGATTTTCAAGTGCCGGCTTTGGTTTTGGCGACATCATGGATGCTTTTTTTGGTGGAGGATCTCAACGTGGACCTCGACCTCGAACCAGACCTGGTCAAGATGCACTAATTAGAGTTGAAATTGATTTGCATGAAGCCACATTTGGTTGTGAGCGAGATTTAAACGTGGATACTGCAGTTGTTTGCACCAAGTGCGGTGGAAGTGGTTGTGCAAATAATTCACGGCCTAGAACTTGTGATATTTGTAGGGGACGTGGTGAAACACAACAAGTTGCTAGATCGGTTTTAGGTCAGGTAATGACTAGTAGACCTTGTGCAAGTTGCCAAGGTTTTGGGTCGGTAATTTCAGATCCCTGCACAGAGTGCGCAGGAGATGGTCGAGTTAGATCTAGAAAAACAATTCCAATAAAGATTCCAGCTGGTGTTGAAACTGGAAACAGGATTCAACTAAGTGGCCAAGGTGAAGTTGGACCCGGCGGGGGAAATGCTGGTGATCTATATGTTGAGATTGTTGAGCTGCCTCACGAGTACTTGGTTCGAGAGGAAAACAACCTGCACATTTCAATTGCTATTCCTATGACCTCTGCAGCTTTAGGCACTGTCGTGACTATTGAAACATTAGATGGTGAGCAAAAAGTTGAAATTAAAGAGGGAACTCAAAGTGGCGCCACTGTGACGTTAAAAGGGCTTGGCGTAACTAAACTTCGGGGAAGCGGTAGGGGCGATTTGATTGTTCATATTGAAGTTGTAATTCCAGGTAAATTAAATAGAGAACAAGCCGAATTGATGCGCAAGTTTGCCGAGGCAAGAAATGAAGATGGCAGTAAAGTGCAGATTCATCGTAAAAATGACGAGGGGTTTTTTAGCAAAGTAAGAAATGCTTTCCGTTAGTGCTCACACTTTTCTTTTCTGAGCACATCAGTACTGGTCAAACTCAAGTATTAGAGGATGATGAGGCCCACCATGCAATTAAGGTTCTACGGTTAAATTACGGAGAGATCATTAAAATCTCTGATGGGGTAAGAAACTGGGTCTCTGGTCCAATAGTGGAAATTGCTAAAAAGAAGCTTTCTATAACCATCACAGATCGCGGAGAGATTCAGAAAGTAAAACCTGAGCTAGTACTTGTGCAGGCAGTTACTAAATCTGATCGAAATAAAGAGATGTTGGAATTGGTGGTGGAGGCAGGAGTTGATCGAATAATTCCTTGGAAATCAGATCGATCGATAAGTAAATGGCAATCCGATTCAACACAAAAATGGCAAGCAGCAATTAAACAATCATGTAAGCAGGCTCGACAAATAAAACTTCCAGAACTTATGCCAGCTATGAGCACATCAGAAATAGTTCACTGGATTAGTCATGAAGGAATTGGAATAATTTTTCACGAAGAGGCATCAATAAAATTTTCTGAGATATCTATCCCAAGTTCACAAACTAGCATCTTTGTGATAATTGGGCCTGAAGGTGGAATTAGTGAACAGGAGTTAATTTTATTTGAAAATAATGGTAGTAAAATTGTGCGATTGGGAGATACAGTTTTACGTTCGGCTCACGCAGGATTTGCGGCTTTATCAGCACTACAAACTAAGTTAGGCAGGTGGTGAAGATGGATTGTTTATTCTGCAAGATTGTGGCAGGTGAAATTCCTGCGTCGATTGTAAAGAAGAACAACTTGTACACCGCATTTAACGATATTACGCCTCAAGCACCAACTCATATATTGATTATTCCGAACCAACACTTTTCAAATATGGCTGAAGTAGCAATGGCAAACCCTGAGTTAGCAGGTGAAATCTTTAAAGCAGCTGGAGAAATCGCAAGTGAGATTGGGTTAGACAGTTATCGAATGAATGTAAATACTGGTGCTGGCGCGGGTCAGTCGGTGTTTCACGCTCATTTACACCTGC
The DNA here is from genome assembly GCA_964506125.1 of uncultured Candidatus Nanopelagicus sp. Taxonomy (GTDB): domain Bacteria; phylum Actinomycetota; class Actinomycetes; order Nanopelagicales; family Nanopelagicaceae; genus Nanopelagicus. Next base: position 56,992 of record CAZDKV010000005.1, on the reverse strand, counting down.
TCGGTGGTCGCACATTCGCATGGCCGCCAGGTTAAATATAGAATTAGAGTAATGGACCCCATAGTCGTAAAAATACCGGCAGCTTTTGCCATGGTCACGTTGGTTGGCCCAGGGGATGCAAACCTTAGAATTTTAGAGGACCATTTTCCACAACTATCTATCACCGTTCGAGGGAATGAAATTTATGTTAAGGGCGATGCAGAGGCATCAAAGCAATTTGTAACTTTAGTCGAAGAGTTGATCACAATTTTACGAAGTGGACAGAATTTGAATTCAGATATGGTGCGCAGATCGATTGGAATGATTAAACAAAATCCTATTGAACATCCAGCAGAGGTTTTGTCACTAAATATTCTAAGTAACCGTGGCAAAACCATAAGACCCAAAACTTCAAATCAAAAGAAGTATGTTGATGCAATTGATTCAAATACAATCACTTTTGGAATAGGTCCAGCTGGATCCGGTAAGACATATCTAGCGATGGCAAAAGCAATTCAGTCGCTACAAGCCAAGCAAGTGAATCGAATAATTTTGACTAGACCGGCGGTTGAAGCCGGTGAGCGATTAGGTTTCCTACCAGGAACTCTCCACGAGAAAATCGATCCGTACCTTCGACCATTATTTGATGCCCTACATGACATGATCGATCAAGATGCCATCCCGAGATTAATGACCTCAGGAGTCATTGAGGTAGCACCGCTTGCCTATATGCGAGGTCGAACCTTAAATGATGCATTTATTATTTTGGATGAAGCTCAAAACACAACTGCTGAACAGATGAAAATGTTTTTAACACGGTTGGGTTTTGGCTCAAAAATGGTGGTTACCGGGGATATAACGCAAGTTGATTTGCCAAATAATTCTCAATCTGGACTTAAAGTTGTCCAAGATATTTTAAATGATGTTGAAGATATTGCCTTCATGTACCTAACAGCAGATGATGTGGTACGAAATAGATTAGTAGGTGACATCGTAACAGCCTATGGAAATTGGGACGAGAATATTACAAAGAGCACCTTCCCGATTCGAAGCGGAAAAGGTGATCGCTAAGTAATTCAAGTCCTTTCTTGAATTCATTACTATGAAAATTGAATTAGTTAATAACTCAAACTTTAAATGTGATGAGGCAGCAATTTTGTCAGTCGCAAAATATTCTCTGAAGAAAATGGGCGTACACCCAGATTCTGAGCTAGGTATTAGATTTGTAAATGAAGATGAGATGAGTGAACTACACATCAAATGGATGGATCTTCCTGGTCCAACTGATGTCCTTTCTTTTCCAATGGATGAAATCAAACCTAACTCCTCTTCAAACGGACCAGGGGTAATTGGAGATATCGTGCTGTGTCCAGCCTTTGCCGAGAAGAATGGTAAACAGTCGTTGGCTGAAGAGTTAGAGCTACTTACTGTTCACGGAGTTTTGCATCTACTTGGTTTTGATCATGAAGAGATTTCTGATGAACGGGCAATGTTCGCAATTCAGGATGAAATTCTCAAAGAGTGGAGATTGTTGGTATGAGTTTTTCAGCATTGATACTAGTCATGTTCCTGCTTTTATTTGCAGGATTACTTGCCGGATCAGAATCAGCTCTTACCTCACTTTCAAGACTTTTGATTGAGGAGATAGTTGAGGTAAATCCAAGGTATAAGAAACGATTTGATAAATTTGTTGAAAATCCAGCTAGGTATTTAAATGTACTTTTGCTGGTTCGAAAAAGTTGTGAACTAACAGCAACTGCACTAGTTGCAACTGCCTTTGTGGATGGAGCTTCTAATTATGGCCTAGCTCTTACACAAGCAATACTTTTAATGGTGGCAATCTCATACGTAATAGTTGGCGTAGGCCCTAGAACATTGGGAAAACAACATGCACCTAGATGGTCTAAACCATCAATAACTATTGCTTATTTCCTGTCTCAAGTATTAGGCCCACTTACCAATATTTTGATCAGAATAGGAAACGCAATAACACCAGGTAAAGGATTTAAATCGGGTCCATTCTCAACTGAAGCAGAGTTTCGTGATCTAGTAGATCAAGCAAGCGAGAGTGGCTTTGTTGAAGAATCAGAACGAGAGATGATCCACTCTGTTTTCGATTTGGGGGAGACTCTGGTCCGAGAGTTGATGATCCCAAGAACAGAGATGGTTTGGATCGAATCAGGGAAGAATTTGAGGCAAGCACTCTCATTAGCCCTCCGATCAGGATTTACTCGCATTCCAGTTATTGCTGACAATTTAGATAACGTGGTTGGAATTGCCTATGTTAAGGATCTTGCAAAACGTGTACATGAAAAACGTGATGCTGAACAAAACGAAAATGTTGAGCAGCATTTGAGAAAAGCAACCTTTATTCCTGAAACAAAAACTGCAGCTGAGCTCTTGAAGCAGATGCAACGAGATCAAATACATATGGCAGTAGTTGTAGATGAATATGGCGGCACCGCTGGATTGATAACTATCGAAGATATTTTGGAGGAGATAGTTGGTGAGATAGCAGATGAATATGACGATGATGAAACAGAGGAAATTGAGTGGCTCAGTGAGGCCAAGGCAAGAGTTTCGGCTCGATTACATGTTGAGGATTTTGCTGAGAAATTTGAAACAGAATTCACTGAGGATGAGATAGAAGATGTCGACAGTATTGGTGGGTTGCTGGCAAAGCAATTAGGTCGAGTACCAATCCCGGGCAGCACAATTACAGTTCCAGGATGGAAATTAACAGCAGAACGTCCTGCAGGTAGACGTCACAGAATTGCAACAGTTTTGGTGGAGAAGATTGCGGAAGCGAGCCAAATAAGCGATCAGTTGTAAGATGCTCTAATGCGCATTGTTAGATTTACTGCAGCAGCAGAGTCTGGCGTTGGAACTGAGCCTTTATTTGGAGTTCTAAATGATAAAGACTCAATCTTGGTTCTTCGTGGGGATCCTATTTACTCGGGAATCATTCCACAGGATAAAACTTTGAAGTTAAGTGATGTTAAGTTGCTAGCCCCAGTACTGCCAAGAAGCAAAGTTGTTTGTGTGGGCAAGAATTATGCAGATCATGCCGCTGAGATGAACTCAGAGGTACCAAGTGAACCGATCATATTTATTAAACCAAACACCTCAGTAATTGGTCCAAATGAAACCATTGTTTGGCCAAAAATGAGTGAACGTGTGGATCATGAGGCTGAACTAGCAATTGTAATTGGCAGAATTTGCAAAGAGGTTCCGGCTGCTAAATATAAAGATGTCATTTTTGGTTACACACTAGCTAATGATGTTACAGCACGTGATTTACAGAAAAAAGATGGACAATGGAGCAGAGCTAAAGGTTTTGACACCTTTTGTCCACTAGGCCCTTGGATTGAGACTGAATTTGTGCCAGCAGATCAACTAATTTCAGCAACCTTAAATGGTCAGGTCAAGCAATCAGCAACTCTTTCCGAGATGATTTTTAAGATTCCGGAGATAATTGAGTTTGTAACAAATGTGATGACCTTGCTACCAGGAGATGTAATTTTGACTGGCACACCAGCTGGAATTGGCCCAATGCCAGCTGGCTCAACAATCTCAGTTGCAATTGATGGTTTAGGGGTTTTAACTAACAAGGTGTCTGCTCGTGTCCAATAAGCAACCAGTAAGAGTTAGATTTGCTCCTTCACCAACCGGGGATTTGCATGTTGGAAACATCAGAACTGCACTATTTGATTGGGCATATGCCAGACATACTGGCGGTAAGTTGATTTTTCGAATTGAAGATACAGATACCGAACGCGTTACAGATCAGTATATAAAAGCTGCGATTGAAACTTTGAAATGGTTGGGTTTAAATTGGGATGAAGGCCCTGAAGTCGGTGGCGAGTTTGGACCTTATCTGCAATCACAACGCCTGGAGATTTATGCAACCTGGGCTCAAAAGTTTTTAGATCAAAAAGATGCCTACCACTGCTATTGCAGCGCTGAAGAGTTAGAAGAGCGTCGCCAAGCACAAATGAAAAGTAACCAAGCGCCTGGCTATGATGGCAAGTGTCGTAACCTGTCTGCAGATCAAATAGAAAAGTTTAAGCAAGAGGGCAGAAAACCTGTTGTCAGAATGCGCATGCCAGATGGTGAAACTGTATTTACCGATGCAATTCGCGGCGAGGTTAGATTTGAACACAAGTATGTTCCGGATTTTGTCTTAGCAAGAGCAGATGGCTCACCGTTATATACATTAGCGGTTGCAGTTGATGATGTGTTGATGAAAATTACCCATGTACTAAGAGGCGAAGATTTGCTCTCATCTACACCAAGACAGATTAGGGTTTATCAGGCAATGGGAGTAAAGCCGGAGCAGTATCCAGTGTTTGCCCACCTGCCATTTGTGATGGGGCAAGATAATGCCAAATTGTCCAAGCGAAATGGCGAGGTCTCAATTGCTTGGTATCGGGAACAGGGTTTTCTACCGGAGGCAATCTGTAATTACTTAGCTCTACTTGGTTGGTCTCCTGGGGATGATAAGGAAAATATCACAATGGCTGAGTTAGTTGAGCTATTTACAGTAGAGCGAGTCAACAGCAGCCCAGCCCGATTTGATATGAAGAAACTTGAAGCAATAAATGGGGACAAGATACGAGCCCTAAAATTAGAGGAGTTTCTTGATAGATCACTACCATTTTTGATCAACGCCAAAGTGATCTCTGGTAGCGCTGATGAGATTGAGATTGTTAAATCCGCACTACCAATTATTCAGGAGCGAATTGTTAAGTTAGCTGAGATTCCCTCGATGTTAAGCTTCTTATTTATAAAGGACTTTAAGGTGGCTCCTGAAGAGTCAAGTAAAATTACTGATGAAGCTTCACAAAATGTATTAAAGGTTGCATTATCAAAGGTTGAATCACTTACATCCTGGGATCATGCCAGCATTGAATCCTCACTTCGCAAGGCACTGATTGATGATTTGGGATTAAAGCCTCGAGTAGCCTTTAGTGCACTACGCATTGCAGTGACTGGATCTCATATCTCGCCACCATTATTTGAGTCGCTACAGTTATTAGGTAAAGAGCGCTCGATCGATCGAATTAAGGCGGCAATTTCCAAATAAATTGTGGTGCAGGGTATTCTTATCCAGTAAATCTTTAACTCTTGGGGTATGGGGTAATTGGTAGCCCAGCTGATTCTGGTTCAGCTTGTCTAGGTTCGAGTCCTGGTACCCCAGCGATAAAGTAAAGTTTTACTGCACGGCTCCGTCGTCTAGTGGCCTAGGACTCTGGCTTCTCAAGCCAGCTACGGGGGTTCGAATCCCCTCGGAGCTACATTTTCTACTTACTGTTTTTAAGTAAGTAATCAGTTAATCTGGCGGCGGTAGCAACAACAGCTGCGGCATGCACTCTGCCAGGTTGTCTACTTAATCTTTCAATTGGTCCACTAATACTGACCGCAGCGATAACTTTATTGTTTGGTCCACGGACGGGAGCAGAAACAGAGGCAACTCCAGCTTCGCGCTCGCCAACTGATTGCGCCCAACCACGCCTTCTAACTGCTGAAAGGTTTGCCGCTGTGAATTTTGCATTAACCAAACCACGATGAAGTTTTTCTGGCTCCTGCCAGGCTAATAAAATTTGAGCAGCAGAACCAGCCTGCATCGTCAACACCGTGCCAACTGGAACTGAATCGCGTAATCCAGTTAATCTTTCGGCGGTTGCCACGCAGATTCTCAAATCACCTTGTCTTCGGTAAAGCTGAGCACTCTCACTTGTGGCATCGCGCAAAGCTGTTAAGGCAGGGGTGGCAATTGCAAGTAATTTATCCTCACCTGCAGCAGAGGCTAATTCGGCAGAGCGAGCGCCTAATACAAATCGCCCTGAGAAATCTCGAGTTACTAATCGGTGGTGTTCAAGTGCCACCGCTAATCGGTGGGCAGTTGGCCGGGCGATGCCGGTAGCTGATACCAAATCACTTAAGGATTGAGGCCCAGCCTCAAGTGCGGCAAGAATTTTTACCGCTTTATCTAAGACACCAACTCCGCTATTCTTACCGTCCACACTCTGATAATGCCATCTCAACTATTGAGAAGCAAGTTTTAGTGCGGATTTGGAAATTGTTTAAGGAGAGCTACTTAAAAATGGGCAAGACTTTAGCGGAGAAGATCTGGGCAGAGCATGTTGTATCTGCAACAGCTGGTGAGCCAGATTTACTTTATATTGATCTGCACCTAATTCATGAGGTAACAAGTCCACAAGCATTTGATGGTTTACGTCTGGCAAATCGCAAGGTTCGCAGACCCGATTTAACAATCGCTACTGAAGACCACAATGTGCCTACCTTAAATATTGATAAGCCGATCGCTGATCCAATCTCCAAATTACAGGTTGATACCTTACGCAAAAATTGTGCTGAGTTTGGAGTGCGTCTTCACTCACTAGGGGATGTTGAGCAGGGAATTGTGCATGTGGTTGGACCACAATTAGGAATTACTCAACCGGGCATGACCGTTGTTTGCGGGGACTCCCATACCTCTACCCATGGAGCATTTGGCGCTTTGGCATTTGGTATTGGTACAAGTGAGGTTGAGCATGTTTTAGCCACCCAAACTCTGCCACTAATTCGACCAAAGACCATGGCCATTAATGTTGAGGGAACTTTGAAGCCTGGCGTTACCAGCAAAGATATTATCTTGGCGGTAATCGCAAAAATTGGTACCGGCGGTGGTCAGGGATACATTCTTGAGTACCGTGGCAGTGCAATTAGAGCGCTCTCCATGGAGGCTCGCATGACAATTTGCAACATGTCGATTGAGGCAGGTGCAAGAGCTGGATTAATCGCACCTGATCAAACCACATTTGATTATGTCAAAGGTAAACCACACGCCCCAACCGGAGCTGATTGGGATGCCGCCCTTACTTATTGGAAAACATTAACTACAGATGCTGATGCCAAGTTTGATAAAGAGGTAAATTTAAATGCAGATGAGTTAGCACCATTTGTCACTTGGGGCACAAATCCTGGTCAAGGTTTGCCACTTACCTCATCTGTTCCAAATCCAGCTGATTTTGCTAATGCTGAAGATCGCGGCGCAGCGGAGCGGGCCTTGGAGTACATGGATTTAAAACCAGGCACACCATTGAAATCAATTAAAGTGGACACAATTTTCTTAGGCTCTTGTACAAATGGTCGAATTGAAGATTTACGATCTGCAGCTTCAATCATTAAGGGAAAGAAGATTGCCTCCTCTGTGCGATTACTAGTTGTTCCTGGCTCTGCCAGAGTTAGATTGCAGGCAGAATCTGAAGGTTTAGATAAGGTGTTTTTAGATGCAGGTGGAGAGTGGCGAAGTGCAGGCTGTTCTATGTGTCTTGGAATGAACCCAGATCAATTAAAGCCAGGTGAGCGAGCGGCCTCAACTAGCAATAGAAATTTTGAAGGCCGGCAGGGAAAGGGTGGACGAACCCACCTAGTTAGTCCTTTGGTGGCAGCAGCAACTGCATTAAAGGGCACATTAGCCTCACCGGCGGATTTGTAAGATGGAAAAGTTTATAAATCACACTGGAAGTGCGCTGCCACTTCGAAGGTCAAATGTTGATACCGATCAGATCATTCCAGCTGTTTATCTAAAGCGCATTACCAAGAGTGGGTTTGAAGATGGATTATTTGCTGCTTGGCGAAATGATCCAAACTTTGAATTAAATCAACCTCAATACAAAAATGCGAGCATTCTGGTAGCCGGACCTGACTTTGGAACTGGCTCCTCCAGAGAGCATGCAGTTTGGGCCTTACAAAATTACGGATTTAGAGTAGTTCTATCAAGCCGGTTTGCAGATATTTTTAGGGGTAACTCACAAAAGATGGGGCTACTAACGGTAATTTTGAGTCAAGGAGAGATTGAGGAGATTTGGCAGGCAGTAGAGAGTAAGCCAGATACTCAAATTACAGTTGATTTGGCCAGCAAGACAGTTTCTTACAATGGCAAGAGCCTTAGCTTTACCATCGATGATTACACCCGGTGGCGCTTAATGGAAGGTTTAGATGATATTGGCCTTACCTTTACAAAAATTGACGCAGTAACATCGTTTGAGGAAAAGAGAGCTACTTTTAAGCCAAAAACACTGCCTATTAGGTAATTTAAAACTCTAAATAATAACTTTAGAGTTTGCGTAAATTGCTCAAAAACCTTGATTCTAAATAAGAATTTGCGTGCGACACACCCAATAAATACATCCAAGTATTACTACTCACCCCATAGATTAACCCTTAGTTAAGCGAATGCTTAATGTTTACGCGTAAAAATAAGGGGATCAAATGAACAAGGCCCAGTTCATCGCTTATCTAGCACCACAATTTGGTGATAGTAAGAAGGAAGCTGCTCGCGCTGTAGAGGTTGTATTTGATGCAGTAGTTCGCAACATCTCTAAAGGCGAAGATGTAATGATTAATGATTTCGGTAAGTTTAAGAAGGTTGATCGTCCAGCACGTAAGGGACGTAATCCTTTTACTGGCGAGACAATTCAAATCAAGGCAAGTAAGAAGGTTCGCTTTTTGCCTGCAAAGGGTTTGAAAGAGGTTATCTCTGGTGCACGTAAGTTAGGCGCAGCACCTACACCACCAGCAAAGGCAGCACCAGCTAAGGCTGTCAAAAAAGCTGGAAAGGCAAAGAAGGTTGCTCGTAAAGCAGTAAAGAAGGCGAAGAAGTCAAAGCGTCGCTAATTAGTTAATTCTAAAGCGGGGTCTCATGCGTGAGATCCCGCTTTTTTACGCTCATTTATACCCAACTCAAGTATTGGTCGTAGAATTGCACGGTGTCGACTGAGTTGAAGATTTCATACGCACCTCCTACCGGAAAACCACTCGGGTCAACTGCGTGGTTTAAATTTGGCGCAATACTTGTTCGGCCGATACTAAACGTCGTTGCAAAGCGGGATTGGCGGGGGGCTGAAAATCTTCCAAAATCTGGAGCTGCGATTGTAGTTTGCAATCACATCTCTTACGTGGACCCACTTCTCTTTACCCACTTTTTATATAACAATGGCAGAGCGCCAAGGTATTTAGGCAAAGCCTCCCTATTCAAACTACCAATTATTGGACGTGTGCTTCTTGGGGCTGGACAAATTCCAGTTGAACGCGAAACAGCTACTGCATCACAATCATTAACTCATGCCATAGCTTTTTTAAAGGCCGGACACATGCTGGGTGTATACCCAGAGGGCACACTTACTAGAGATGTGAATTACTGGCCGATGAAGGCAAAAACTGGAATTGCTCGGCTTGCCATACTTACCGGCGCACCAGTTATTCCATGTGCTCAGTGGGGGGCACAGAAGATACTTCCGGCGTACAGCAAAAAACTAAGATTGTTTCCAAGGAGTAAGGTCACGGTGATTGCAGGTCCAGCATTAGATTTTTCAAAGTGGAAAGGCCGGGCAGAGGATCCAGCAGCGCTAGAGGAGGCCACTGCTTATGTGATGAGTGCGATCACTAAGTTGTTAGAGCAAATACGTAATGAAAAAGCACCAAGTGAGATTTTTGATCCTAAGAAATCAACACTTCCAAGAACTGGAAATTTCAAGAAAGATCAAAGATGAAAAAAGTTGCCGTATTAGGTTCTGGTGCTTGGGGAACAACCTTAGGTCAAGTGATGGTCGATTCTGGCCAACAAGTTTTGATCTGGGGAAGAAACAAAAAAGTTATTCGAGAAATTAACCGACGCCACTCAAATCGTAGATTTTTAAAGGGTATTGACCTGCCTCGAGAGCTAAAGGCCACCACTGATATAAAGGCGGTATTGCAATTTGCTGATGTCATCTTGCTGGCTATTCCATCTCAAACTTTGCGCGAAAACCTTGAGAGTTGGAAAAATTTTTTCCCTAAAGATTTACCAGTAATCAGCACATTAAAAGGTATTGAGGTTGAAACCCAACTTCGTATGACGGAAGTAGCGCAGCAGGTATTAGAGATTGATAAGTCAAGATTTGGCTTGATAACTGGGCCCAATTTGGCCAATGAAATAATTATGCGCCAACCTGCAGGAGCTGTCGCTGCCTCTGAAAATCCAGCCAATATTGATGTGATGTCAGAGATTTTTTCTACTAATTACTTCAGAATTTATCCATCAAATGATTTAGTTGGATGTGAGTTTGCAGGCGCTGCCAAAAGCGTAATTGCCTTAGCAGTTGGTATTGCAGTTGGTATGGGATATGGCGAAAATACCCAAGGCCTAATGATTACTCGTGGTTTATCTGAGGTGGCAAGATTGGGTGGAGCATATGGTGCTAACCCACTAACCTTTTTAGGTTTGGCTGGAATTGGCGACCTAGTGGCAAGTGCTCAATCACCACTTTCACGAAATAGAAGTTTTGGTGAAGTACTTGGAAAATCTGGATCAATGGCTAAAGCTAGAGCGCAAATAGTTAAAACTGTAGAGGGTGTCTACTCAGCAGGTGCCATGTTAGAACTAGCCCATCGGGTTGGAATAGAGGTTCCGATAATTGAAGCAGTCTCAGATGTAGTAGCTGGCACGCTAACTCCCAAAGATGCAATGGCACGATTGATGACAGTTAGTATCAAGGCTGAGCTTCAATGAGCAAATCTAGAGTTGCCATTATCTGTGGTGGCAAAAGCAGCGAGCATGAGATCTCTTGTGTCTCAGCGAATGGAATCTTAAATTCTATTGATCGTAGCAAATTTGAGCCGGTATTAATCGGAATAACAAAAAGCGGCAAGTGGCTCTTGCTTCCAGCTGATAGTAATTTTGCAATTATAAATGGTGCGCTACCAACCGTTCCTGAATCAGGAATCGAGGTAAGTATTACAAGTATGGGATTAGTAGCAGGTGGTAAACAACTAGCAATTGATGTTGCATTCCCAGTTTTACACGGACCATATGGCGAAGATGGAACAATTCAAGGTTTGTTTGAAATGATAGCTCTTAAATATGTCGGTTCCGGCGTATTAGCTAGCGCTGTAAGTATGGACAAGTCCTATGCAAAACCAATATTTGCTGCTGCTGGATTAAGTGTTGCGGCGGGAATAGTTGTTACCTCTAAGAACTTTGATTTACCAAGTAATCTCACATTCCCACTCTTTGTAAAGCCTGCTAGAAGTGGTTCAAGCAGAGGAACTACAAAAGTAAAACAGAAATCTGAGTTAGATTCTGCAGTTGAACATGCTCTTACTTTTGATACTAAGGTAATAATTGAGCAGGCCGTTGTTGGCAAAGAGATTGAATGTGCAGTATTACAAGCTGATGGAAAAATCATCACATCGGAACCTGGCCAAATTTCTATCTCTAGTAAATTTGAATTTTACGATTTCCAAGCCAAGTACCTAGATGATTCAATGGAGTTAATTGTGCCAGCCGATTTGTCAAAAGAGGCGCAATCAAAAATTAAGGAAGCTGCTATAACCGCATTTAATGCCGCAGGGTGTGAAGGATTAGCTAGGGTTGATTTCTTTTATTCAACCAAAGATGAAGTTATTATCAATGAGATCAATACCATGCCCGGTTTCACGCCAACATCTGTTTACCCAAAATTAATTGAAAAAAGCGGCATTAATTATCAGGAGTTAATAACCAAGTTGATTACAACTGCCCAGAATCGCTCAGCCAGTATTACTCGCTAATACTTATGAATGGTGTTTTAGAAAAAGCTGCAGTCAAAAGAGTTATTGCAGCCATGGAGTATTTTGGCGTAGCGGGTGAGATTAAAGTTCTAACCGAGAGTGCAAAAAGTGCGGCAGAGGCTGCCGCTGGCTTAGGCATTGAGGTAGGTCAGATCGCCTCCTCAATTATATTTAAATTGCCAGATCAATCCTCGCTCTTAGTAATAACCTCAGGTCGTCATCGTGTTGATACCAACTTAGTGGCCGGCAAGTTGGGAGTTGAAAAGCTTGAACGGGTGGATGCTGATTTTGTTAAGGAAGTTTCAGGTTTTTCAATTGGTGGCGTAGCGCCAATTGGTTGGCTAAATAAACCAGCACTTACATTAATTGATGAGGCTTTAAATGATTATCAGGTTGTTTGGGCAGCAGCTGGTCATCCACACGCTGTATTTCCTACCACTTATAGTCAGCTCTTGAAATACACTGGTGCTAAAGCGATGGTGGTGGGAGATTGATTTGAATAAAGTGAGTAAGTCAAGAGTTTTTGAATGGCTCGGGGTGGTAACTGCAATTGTCTACTCATTGTTAGTGGCAGCAAATATTGGAGCGGAGTTTATTGGCTTTACCTTGCTGCTGGCATCCTCAGCATTTATAGGAATTTGGGCTTTTTTAGGAAACCACCGGGGAATTTTGTTCCTGCAGTTTTTCTATGCAACTGCAGGAGTTATCGGAATGATTCGTTGGTTTTAACCAACGAGGTTGAATTAAAATCTTTTCTAAAATGTAGTAACTGGACAGGTGAGGGTTCTGGTAATACCAGCAACGCCTTGAACCTTGGCTAGAACAGTACGCCCTAGATCCTCCATGCTTGCAGCCTCTGCTCGCATAATTACATCATATGGACCGGTTACACCTTCAGCGATTGTCACACCAGCGATGGCCGAGACCGCTTTTGCAACACTTGAGGCTTTTCCAACTTCAGTTTGAATCAAAATATAAGCCTGGACAGACATTTCAAGCCTTTCGATTTACTCATACCTATTCAACGATGAACGGTAGTGATATTAAAGGGTAGCCTATAGCGAGTTACTTGGGGAGTGCCATTGATTGAATCTGAAGCAGGTCTAATAGAGCGCTTGCGCCTTCTATTCCATACCGAATTCCAAAGTGGTGTTGAGGTAGGAATTGGCGATGATGCGGCCGTGGTTGCACCATCTCAAAACAAACTGGTTGCCACCGTGGATATGGCGGTGGAGGAGATTCACTTCAAACGAGAGTGGTCAACCCCCTTTCATATTGGCGCAAAGTTAACTACCGCTAATTTGGCAGATATCTATGCCATGGGGGCTATGCCAAAGTATCTTCTAGTGGCAGCTGCGATTACCGAAGTAGATAACTCTGAAGTAATAACTGAACTTGCAAAAGGAATTCGATCTGTGGCTGACAGGTATCAGGTCAGCGTTATTGGTGGGGATCTGAGTAGATCACCAAAGATGAGTTTGAGTATTACCGCCTTAGGTGAAATTTCTGGAGAGCCGATTACTCGCCATGGTGCGAGAGTTGGAGATTTGGTTTATCTAAGTGCCTTACCAGGATTATCAGCAGCAGGATTAGCAATCCTAACTCGAGGGCTTGATCGGCCAAGGTATGTAGTTGAGGCGCACTTAAATCCCAAATTACTCCCACCTACCGAGTTGATTAAAGTTGCAACCTCTATGTGTGATATCAGTGATGGCTTGGCGAGTGATGCAAAAAATATCGCTAAAGCATCTGGCGTAGATATAAATTTAAGTAGAGAGTTATTTAAAAGTTCACCTGACTATAAAGATCTAGCAGAGCTAGCAAATGAGTTAGGTGAAGATGTCTTTGATTGGATTATTTCTGGCGGGGAGGATCATTTCTTTTTAGCCACAGTTTCACCAGCTGATGCCCATGAGGGGATCGGAATTCAGGTAGGTAAGGTAGAAAAAGGAACTGGGCAAGTGCTACTAGATGGAAATGAGATTAAAAAAACTGGTTACCAACACTTTTAACTAGCGAGAAACCTTGCCTGCCTTAAGACATGAGGCGCAGACATTTTTACGCTTGCTTTGACCATTAATGAAGGTGCGAATTTTTTGAATATTTGGATTCCAGCGACGACGAGTGGCACGCTTTGAGTGAGAGACGTTGTTACCAAAGCTTGGGGCTTTTCCACAGATATCGCATACTGAAGACACTTTACTAACTCCCTTGATTATCGATTCACTCGCTTATTAGAGGCGAAAGATTACCTTGCGGGGGTATTAATTGGCTAATCCAGTGGGTAGTTACGCACAGATCCCTATTGGGCATTAGATACTTCCACTATGACCAATCTTTCAACCCGGTTAACAAAGATCGTGGGTGATCGGACTGCGCAAGTTCTGGAGAAATCTTTTGGAGTAACAACAATAAATGAGTTACTCAGGCATTATCCACGTCGTTATGTAGTACGCGGTGAATTAACTGATATTTCAACCCTGGTTGCAGAGGATGAGGTAACAATTTTGGCGCAGATTGAAGCAGTAAAACTCAGACGCGCAAATGGTAAAAATATTCTTGAGGTAGTTGTAACTGATGGTAGTGCCAATCTCTCACTTACTTTTTTTAACCAAGCATGGCGAGAGAAAGATTTAAAGTCTGGCAAAGTTGGATTATTTGCCGGCAAAGTTGGGGTTTTTAAAGGCAGGCGTCAACTATCCCATCCGGATTATCAATTGATTCCAGATGGTGATGATGTTGATGCAGCGGTAGCAGAATTTGCCGGTAAGTATCTACCGGTATATCCAGCCACTGCAAAATTGCCATCTTGGAAAATCATGCAGTGCGTTAGGTTGGCTCTGGATACTCAAGATGATCTACCAGATTATCTCCCAGATGAAATTATCAAAGAGTTTAATTATCCAACACTAAAAAAAGCATTTTCGGATATTCACCAGCCTCCTGATTTAGAGAGTGCTGAAAAAGCGCGCACGAGATTAACCTTTGATGAAGCACTATTACTGCAATTACTTCTAGGACAACGACGGATACAAATCAGCCAGTTAAGCACCAAATCAAGGACCCCTAATACACCAAGGTTGGTAACAGCATTTGAAAAGAAGCTCCCATTTAAATACACAGCTGGGCAGATGGTAGTTAATGATCAGATTGAAAAAGATCTTTCCAATAAATTTCCAATGCATCGATTACTTCAAGGCGAGGTTGGGTCGGGTAAAACTGTAGTTGCACTAAGAGCAATGCTCTCAGTTGTTGATTCCGGCGGACAGGCGGCATTGCTTGCGCCAACTGAAGTATTAGCACAGCAACATTTTCGGACCATCACTAAATTACTTGGTGATTTGGCTATGGCTGGCACATTAGCGGCGGGTGAGATTGGAACATCGGTTGAGCTCTTAACTGGCTCACTTTCTACAGCAGAGAAAAAAGCCGTACACGCAAAATTAGCCACTGGTCAAACTGGAATAGTAATTGGCACACATGCTCTAATTTCAGATGGTGTTGAGTTTAATGATCTTGGCTTAGTAGTAGTTGATGAGCAACATCGATTTGGTGTTGAACAACGGGATGCGCTTCGAATGAAAGCAAAGCAACCACCCCATCTTTTAGTTATGACCGCAACTCCAATACCTAGAACTGTGGCAATGACTGTTTTTGGCGATTTGGATATTTCAACCCTTAAAGAGTTGCCAAGTGGCAGAGCTGCAATCACAACACATGTAATTCCAGTTTTGGAAAAGCCACATTACCTAGATCGGGCCTGGCAGCGAGTCAAAGAGGAGGTAGCTAAGGGATTTCAGGTTTATATAGTCGCACCTCGAATTGAGAACCCTAATAAAAAACTCACCGAACGCGAAATACTTGCTGCTCAACTTCTTGGCGAAGAGTTTTTAGATAATGAGGTTATGGTTGCAGTAGAGGAGTTAGCACCAGAATTAGCAACTGGTGCACTTGCTGGATTAAAAATTGCAGTTCTACATGGTAAACAAAGTAGTGAGATTAAAGATCAAACCATGAGTGCATTTGCTGCAGGGCAGATACAAGTTTTAGTAGCAACGACAGTGATTGAGGTTGGTGTTGATGTACCTAATGCCTCAATGATGGTGATCATGGATGCTGACAGATTTGGTGTTTCTCAATTGCATCAATTACGTGGTCGCGTCGGCCGTGGCAGCGCTCCTGGATTGTGTCTTTTAGTAAGTAGTGCGCCAGAGGATTCACCTAGTATGCAACGCCTATCAGCAGTTGCTGCCACATTGGATGGCTTTGAGTTGGCCCGTATCGATTTAGAACAGCGCAAAGAGGGAGATGTTTTAGGACGTTCACAATCTGGCGGCCGTTCCCATTTGAGATTGCTAAAGGTTTTGCGGGATGAAAATCTAATTGATCAAGCACGAATGGTTTCAACAAAACTATTGCAGGATGACCCTGAACTTCTTAATCTGCCAGAGCTCAAAAAAGAGGTAGATAAACTTAAAGAGGATGAGTCAGCAAGATTTATGGACAAATCATGAGTATGCGCATCATTGCCGGTCTTGGCAAGGGTCGAAAATTATATTCACCGCCATCAATAACCAGACCAACATCTGATCGTGCTCGAGAGGGTTTATTCTCATCATTGATATCAACATTTAGTAGTTTAGATGGATTGAATTTTCTTGATTTATTTGCTGGCTCTGGGGCAGTCGGTGTTGAAGCACTATCAAGAGGGGTCGCTTTAGTTGATGCAGTAGAGAGTAACCCCACTAGTGCAAAGGTGTGTGAAAAAAATTTTGCACTGATTTCAAATCTATCTGGTGTTGGAAAATTTAAGGTTCATCAAAAAACTGTTTTTGAGTTTTTAAACCACACTGCTGCTGACTCTTATGAAATTATCTATATTGATCCACCTTATGAAGTTGAAAATAGCGAGGTAGAAAAGATTCTCAAAAAAATTGTTGCCCTAGGCTTACTCAGCAAGTTCGGAATGGTGGCAATTGAAAGAGATTCAAAATCAAAGGCATTCTCATGGCCAGCTGGTTTATCAGAAGCAAAGGTTCGCTCATATGGCGCAGGTGCTATTCACTACGGCGTGTTAAGTGAGCACAATCAGTCAAAAAATGGCTAACTGCGCAATTAGTTGCTAGCGTTTTACTCATGAGACGCGTGGTATGTCCTGGATCATTTGATCCAATTACAAATGGACACCTAGATATCATTGCGCGAGCCTGCTCCTTATTTGATGAAGTAGTAATTGCAGTGTTGGTCAATCAAACCAAAAGTTCACTATTTACAGTAGAGGAGCGAATTGAGATGATCAAAGAGGTCACTACCAGGTTTAGCAATGTCAAGGTTGATTCTTGGTCAGGTTTATTGGTGGATTATTGCCGCACAAACAAGATTCCAACTATTGTCAAAGGCCTGAGAGCAGTAAGTGATTTTGATTATGAATTACAAATGAGCCAGGTAAATCTTCAATTACAAGGAGTTGAAACCTTGTTTATGTCTACCGCACCATCACACTCATTCTTATCCTCATCACTTGTAAAAGAGATTGCTAGCTACGGTGGAGATGTATCGGCATATATGCCTGCAGCCATAGTTGATAAGTTAAAATCTAGAGTTAAGCGAAAGGAGTAGCAATGGATGCAGTTGAAAATTTAGAGGCAGCAATTGCCATGGTTGAAGAGGCGCGGTCAGTGCCACTTTCAGCCTCCTGTGTCTTAAATCGAAGTGAGATGCTGCAACTGCTGGATCAAATAAAGCTCTCCTTTCCAAGTGACTTAGCCAAAGCAATCTCGATTTTAAGAGATAAAGATGAAATTCTTGAAAATGCTCATAGGCAAGCAGATGGTGTCATCGCCCAGGCTCGAGATGAGGTAGCAAGGTTGGTGGAGCAAACCACCATTGTTGCCAACGCAAGAAAAGAAGCTAATCGAATTCTTGCAGAGGCAACCGCTGAGGGTAAGAAAAATCAAGAAGAGATTGATGAATATGTAGATGCTAGGTTGGCTACGCTTGAAGTTATTCTCAATAAGACCTTGGATGTCATTAGTAAAGGTAGAGATCAGTTAGGTGGGGTTGAAACAAAGCACGCACTATCTGACCTAAATAAGTAGTTTTATGGCACGTTCAATTTATCTGTTCAATACCCATGACCTGCCACACCGGGCGGGTGAGATGCGGGAGTATCAATTGGATCTAAAGATCCCGGAAGCAGTCGGCGTTGAGCTGCTCTCAGTTAAAACTGGTGAAGTTATTGAGCTTGATCTGCGGGTGCAATCAGTTGATGAAGGGGTACTTGCAACAGGGCGTGTGATGGCCACCGCTACTGGGGAGTGCACTAGATGTTTAGCGCCTATCAATTGGCCGATTGACGAGAATTTTACTGAGCTTTATTACTATGAAATTGTTGGCGGGAAATCAAATGGTAAGCGGGGCTCTAAATCAAAGGCTGAAAAGGAAATTGATTTAGACCTAGAGGAAGATGATTTAAGTTTTATGGTTGGCGATGATATTGATTTAGAGCCTGCCATAAGAGATGCAGTTATCTTGAATCTAGCGGTCAATCCTCTTTGCCGCGAAGATTGCCCAGGTCTTGCTGAAAAGCAAGGAGAAAACTGGGCATATCTGCCAGCAGATCAAGATCAAACCCCAATCGATGAGCGATGGGCAGGCCTGAAGGATTTCCCGCTTAAAAACTAATCGTTTTTACAAGATCTGACTTTTCGTAGATAATTCTCACCTTGCGCAAAGCGCAGCAAACAAGGAGCAATGATCATGCCAGTACCAAAGCGAAAAATGTCGCGAGCACGCACTCGCTCTCGACGTAGTATGTGGAAGACAACTCCTGCACACCTTGCAACTTGTCAGCAATGCCAACAACCAAAGTTGCAACACACTGCTTGCCCAACCTGCGGAACTTATAACCGTCGACAGGTTTTAGAGGTCTGATCTGTACTCTGACCTAACCGAGCAACTCGGGATATCGGTTAAGGAAGAGTTGCTTGAACTTGCATTAACGCACCGATCATTTTCATATGAAGCAGGTGGCATTCCCACTAATGAGCGATTAGAGTTTTTAGGCGATTCGGTATTAGGCCTTGTTGTTACCGATGAGCTCTATAAAAGGTTTCCTGAGTTGGATGAAAGTAGATTAAGCCCACTTAGGTCTGGTGTAGTTAATATGCGAGCACTTGCCCAAATCGCTCGAGACTTAAAACTTGGTGAACATTTAAGAATTGGTAAAGGCGAAGAGGCAACAAACGGTCGTGACAAAAACTCGATATTGGCAGATTCACTTGAAGCCTTAGTAGGCGCAATTTATTTGCAACATGGTTATAACAAGAGTGCTGAAATTGTACTTAAGTGGATGATGCCATCACTAGAGGCGGTATCCACACTGGGAGCTGCCTTAGATGGTAAGACTGCATTACAAGAGATTGCAGCTATTTTAAATTTGCCATCACCTGAGTATGAGATTGTTGAATCAGGACCAGACCATGATAAAAGTTTTGTGGCAGTCGCAATAGTTGGTAGCGAAAAGTTTCCAAGCGGTGAAGGCAAAAGTAAGCGCGAAGCAGAACAAGCAGCAGCCAAACTGGCTCATGAAGTACTGAGCAGTCGCAGCAAAAATAAGTAATTATTAAATAGTTTCATGCCAGAGTTACCTGAGGTTGAAACGGTTAGAAGTGGGCTTGAAAAATATATTCTGGATAAAAAGATAGCTACTGCTGAAAGTTTTCATCCTAGGGCGGTAAAGCCAGGCTCAATTGCTCCACTCGATCGGGTTATCGGTGCAAAAATTAATGCAGTTAAGCGTCGTGGAAAATTCTTATGGCTGGAGTTAGATCGAGATTTTGCCTTAGTTGCTCATCTTGGAATGAGTGGTCAACTATTAGTCCAACCAGCATCAGCACCATTGCAAAGCCATTTAAGAGCTAGGTTTTCTATAGTAGGTAGGTTTAAGAGTGGCTCTGACCAAATTAGGTTTATTGATCAGCGAACATTTGGCTGGTTATCTGTTGAGGAGTTTATTGGCGAGGTACCAACTAGCGTGGCTCACATTGCTACTGATCCTTTTGAAGAAACCTTTGATATTCGTAAAGTTATTGCTCGAATTAAGTCCAAAAAGTGTGCAATTAAGCCGGCCATTTTAAATCAAGAGATAGTAAGTGGAATTGGCAACATTTATGCTGACGAAGCGTTATGGCGAGCAAAGATTCATCCAGAGGTGGTTTGCGAGGATTTATCCGAGATAGAAATAAAGAAAGTTATTACCTCGGCAATCAGTGTTATGAAATCTGCCATAAAATCTGGCGGCACATCATTTGATGAGCAGTATAAAAATGTGAATGGTGAAAGCGGATATTTTTCCCGCTCCCTGAAGGTATATGGACGAGAAGGGGAGAAATGTTCCAGATGTGGCAGCGCTATCCACAGAATAGCCTTTGCTAATCGCTCATCTCATTTTTGTCCGTGTTGCCAACGGTAGGTGAGCGGGATTTTTCTGGTTTTTAGATAGGTTTGCGCCTATGAGGGCGAAGCCATGTATCTAAAGAGTATGAACCTAAAAGGGTTCAAATCCTTTGCATCCTCAACCACACTCAATTTCGAACAAGGCATTACCTGCGTCGTGGGGCCAAATGGATCTGGTAAATCCAATGTAGTCGATGCCCTTTCATGGGTTATGGGTGAGCAAGGTGCTAAGTCTTTGCGTGGCGGGAAAATGGAGGATGTTATTTTTGCTGGCACCTCTGGTAGAGCACCACTAGGTCGAGCTGAGGTATCGGTAACGATCGATAATGCTGATGGCGTACTCCCAATTGATTTCTCTGAGGTAACAATTACCCGTGTTCTGTTTCGAAATGGCTCATCTGAATACTTACTAAATGGTGAGACTACAAGATTATTAGATATTCAAGAGTTGTTAAGTGATAGCGGTATTGGTCGAGAGATGCATGTGATTGTTGGCCAGGGACAATTAGACGCAATTTTACTTGCCAATCCAGAGGAGCGAAGAGCATTCATTGAAGAGGCAGCTGGAGTACTTAAGCACCGAAAGCGTAAAGAGAAAGCGATTCGAAAATTAGATTCGATGCAAACAAATCTTGCGCGCATTCAAGATTTAACTGTGGAGCTTCGAAGGCAATTACGCCCATTAGGTAAGCAGGCGGAGGTGGCAAGAAAAGCCTCAGTAATCCAATCTGATGTCAGAGATGCCAAACTCAGATTGCTAGCTGACGATCTAACCCGTATGCGAAGTGCGATGGAGGTTGAGGTTGCTGATGAGAATGTATTACGTGATCGCAAGGAACAGGTGGAGCGTGAACTAAATACTACAAGATCACGTGAGGTTGAATTAGATGCGATCGCTGCTAGTGAGAACCCTCAATTAATTACAGCACAAGAAAACTTTTATCGACTTACTGCTCAGCGAGAGCAGATTCGCGGTGTTCAAAATCTTGCTTCGGAACGTGCCAGATTTTTGGCAGAGGAGGCAGAGGAAGCAAAAGCAGTCGGTAGAGATCCAAAAGCATTAGAGGATGAAGCTCGCGCTTTAAGAGAGGAAGAATCTGCCCTTGCGGCCCAAGTTAGAATTTCACAAGAACAGTTACAAGTTGATTCAAATTCGCTAAAGGCAATTGAAGATCAACTTGCATTAGAAGAAAATCGTGTCTCAGCATCCCTGCGAGCAATTGCTGATCAACGTGAAGGAACTGCTCGACAAGAGGGCCATATCAATGGACTTCGGTCCAGAATTGATGCAACAACTGGGGAGATAACTCGGTTAACAACAGCGACGCAATCAGCCGAGGCAAGATTGAAAAGCTATCGCGAAAGTTTTGCATTAATTGAAACTCAAATCTCATCACTAACAGCATCAGAGCCAGGACTAGATGCCTTGTTTAATAAATTAAAAATTGATTTAAAAGCAGCTGAGGGTGAATTACAGATGCTGACTGAAAAATTACAATCATCTGAGAAACTTAGGGCAGGTTCTTTAGGTAGATTGACCGCTTTTAAAGAGATTACTGAATTAGTTGCCGCCTCTCAAAATGCAGATTTGATCGAGAAAATTTCAATTCTTACCTCAAATTGCGAGGCGGAGGTAAGCAAAGTTTCAGCAGATTGTGATCGAATCAAGTTTGATCTAGTGTCAGTCCAGGAACGAGCTAATGGCGTTAATCGTGAATACGAAGTAGCGCTTTCAAAGTTAAACGACTCTGATGCAGCTATGACTGGCTTGGCAGAGCAGTTAGCAGTAGCAGGTCAGAACGTGAAAAACACTAGTGAAGAGTTGGACCGTTTAAATTCAGCACTAAGTGCTGCCAGTGAACAGCGGACCTTTGATGAGCGAGATTTAGCAGCAGCAATTGCCCAATTTGAATCCCATCAAGCTCCATTAGAGCCAGATTTAACTCATTTAGAGGACCTAAGGTCTCAGGTATCTAGCGCAAGATCTAAAGAGGTTGAGGCCCGCTTGAGTTTACGAACAATAGAAGAACGCAAAGATGCGGTATCACAACGTGCTATTGCTTTAGAAAACCAAGCAACTGCAGAGCGGGAAGCTGCTTCAAGATCTATATCTCGAAGAGAGAATAGAGCCCAAGCTGCAATCACAGCACAAGAGATTGCCGATACCGCCTATGAAGCACTTATCCAGATTGAATCATCGATTTCAAAAGCAGGTGCTGAGCGAGAGAGATTAGAGATTTCACGATCTGAGCGTGAAGGTGAGATATTGAATTTAAGAACAATCGGAAGAGAGCTTGCAATTGAACTTGAACGATTGACCTCAAGTGTTCATAAAGATGAAATTGCTCGTGCTGAACAGCGTTTAAGAATTGAACAATTAGAGAACAAAGCGGTTGAGGAGTTAGGTGTTGATGTTTCAACATTATTGAGTGAGTACGGTCCTCATAATGATGTCCCCACATTTTACGAAAATGAACAGGGAGAGTTTGTGCCAGGGGATTTAATTCCTTATCGAAGAGATCAACAGGAGAAGCGATTGGTCCAGGCTGAGCGATCATTAACTCTATTGGGCAAGATTAATCCACTCGCTCTTGAAGAGTACTCCTCGCTAGAGGAGCGGTTGCGATACCTTGCTGAACAACTTGAAGATCTAAAGAAAACTAAAAAAGATCTGTTAGATATCATCAAAGAGGTAGATGATCGGGTTCAACAGATATTTACCCAAGCATATGAAGACACTGCTAGAGAGTTTGAAATTGTCTTTGCTCGATTATTTCCTGGGGGTGATGGAAAGCTAATTCTGACCAACCCATCTGACATGTTGACTTCAGGTGTTGATGTTGAGGCTCGGCCACCAGGAAAGAGAGTTAAGCGACTATCACTCTTATCAGGTGGTGAGCGATCATTAGTTGCGGTTGCTCTTCTTATTGCGATCTTTAAGGCACGACCATCACCGTTCTACGTTATGGATGAGGTTGAAGCAGCATTAGATGACACCAACTTAGGAAGATTGCTTGGCGTATTTGAGGAGTTGCGAGAGAAATCTCAGTTAATCATTATTACCCATCAAAAGCGCACTATGGAGATTGCTGATGCACTATATGGCGTAACAATGCGAGGAGATGGTGTAAGTGAAGTTATATCCCAGCGCATTCGTGAAGTTGACGCAGTTTCTTAACAAAAGTAAATGAGTTTATTTAAACGATTACTAAACGCAGTTAGATCTGGCTCGGTTTCACAAGATCAATGGGATGAGATTCGAAGCGCCTTAATCAAAGCAGATCTTGGGGTTAAGTTAGTAGATCAAGTGATTGCACAAGCTAAATCAGCTAAACCAGAGGATGCTAAACAGGTAATTAAAGAGCAATTGTTGCAATGGCTTAGTAAGAAAGATCGTGACTTAAATCTTTCACCTAATGCTGTTAGTACAATTTTGATTGTAGGAGTTAACGGAACTGGTAAAACTACCACTACGGCAAAGCTTGCAAATTTAATTAAAAGCAAGGGTAACAAAGTTTTGCTTGCAGCTGGAGATACCTTTCGAGCTGCTGCAGTTGATCAATTACAAACTTGGGCTAGCCGAATAGATATTGAGGTTGTCGCAGGTGCCAGTAATGGCGACCCTGCATCGGTGGCATTCTCAGCAATCAGCAAAGCTAAGAGCGATCACTATGACTGTCTAATTGTTGATACTGCTGGAAGATTACATACTAAAAATAATTTAATGGCAGAGCTAGGAAAAATAATTAAAGTTATTGAAAAGCAAGCGCCTATAAATGAAATTTTATTAGTCATAGATGCAACCACTGGGCAAAATGGAATTAATCAGGCCAAGAGTTTTATTGAATCAGTTGGGATAACTGGGCTAATACTCACCAAATTAGATGGTGGGGCTAAGGGTGGAATTGGAATCGCAATAGAAAAGGAGTTTGGTTTACCTATCAAGTTCGCAGGTTGGGGGGAACAGGTAACAGATCTAGCTGCCTTTGACCCTGAGCAGTATCTGGACTCCTTGTTTGAATAGGTAACACAGTCTTAACAAATCTGACCAAACTGTCACTAAATGGAAACTTTAAAAGCCAATTGATTTAACCCATTTGGGCCACAGTAGGGCCATCTCAACGGCGAGGTTTTGCAATCAATACTGCGTAAGTGGTATCTGGCAATTGGAGATTTAATGGCTGAGGTTGTTCTAAATACTGGCGATACCGCATGGGTATTGGCCAGTACCGCTTTGGTGCTCTTAATGACACCTGGGTTGGCACTTTTCTATGGTGGCATGGTCCGCGCTAAAAGCGTTTTAAATATGATGCTGATGTCGATGGTTACTATCGGCATCGTTAGCGTTCTCTGGGTTATCTATGGTTTTAAATTAGCATTTGGATATGAAGCAAACTCACAGTGGTATGGCGAGTTTTCATTATCTGGATTAGGTAGTGCTGTTGATGAGTTGACAAACAACGGTGGGGTTTATCCAATCCCACTTCTCGCATTTGCTGCCTTTCAACTTATGTTTGCAATTATCACGCCAGCACTTATATCTGGTGCGATTGCAGATCGAACCAAATTCACCGCTTGGGCGCTATTTGTTGCAATTTGGGCCACCTTGGTTTACTTCCCTGTAGCTCACTGGGTATTTGCTTTTGGAAACAAGATTGGAGACACAGTAACTGGCGCAGGATTCTTAGCTGCGCGAGGAGTGCAAGATTTTGCAGGCGGAACAGCGGTGCATATTAATGCTGGCGCGGCTGGCCTTGCGATGGCAATTATTCTCGGTAGAAGAGTTGGCTGGCGTCGGGAATCGATGCGCCCACACTCACTTCCTCTAGTACTAATTGGTGCCGGATTACTTTGGTTTGGATGGTTTGGATTTAATGCTGGATCAGCCTTAGGAGCTAATGGAGTTGCTGCACTTGCATTGTTAAACACCCAAGTAGCCACCGCTGCTGCCGCTCTAGGCTGGCTATTAGTTGAAAAGATTAGAGATGGACATCCAACTTCACTTGGAGTGGCAAGTGGGGCGGTATCAGGTCTAGTTGCCATAACCCCAGCCTGTGCATTTGTTGCACCATGGGCCGCAGTACTAATTGGGCTGATTGCTGGAATCCTTTGTGCATTAGCAGTTGGCCTAAAGTATCTATTTAATTTTGATGATTCATTAGATGTAGTTGGTGTTCACTTAGTTGGTGGGCTGTGGGGTTGTTTGTCACTAGGTTTCTTTGGCAGCAGTGCTGTCAACGGTTTAGGCCTTGATGGCATCTTCTATGGTGGTGGTACCACGCTACTTGGCAAACAAGCTCTTGGTGCATTTTTTGTGCTTACCTATTCATTTATTGTCACTTTAATGATCGGCTATGCAATTGATAAGACAATTGGATTGCGGGTTAAAGAGGAGGCTGAAGTCTCTGGAATTGATTACGATCAACATGCTGAGACTGGCTATGAATTAACTACTAGTTCAAGAGGAGGTTACAGTTCATGAAGTTAATTACCGCAATTATCAAGCCACAAAAGCTAGATGCTGTTAAGGAAGCTTTAGTATCAGCTGGTATAACTGGAATGACAGTATCTGAAGCAAAAGGCTTTGGTCGTCAACTTGGACTCACTGAAGTTTATCGAGGAGCTCAGTACAAAGTTGATCTACTGCCAAAAATTAGATTAGAAGTTTTAGTCGCCTCAAGCATCGCCGATAAGGCAATTAAAGTAATTTCAGATGCAGCTCGAACGGGAAGTATTGGGGACGGCAAAGTTTGGGCCACTACAGTTGATTCAATAACCCGAGTTCGGACAGGTGAAAGCGGTGAAGCTGCAATCTAAATAAAATGTAAGATGCGTCCATGTTTGAAGCGTTGGGCCAGAGGTTTACCTCACTCTTCTCTGGCCTACGTGGCAAAGTTTCGCACTCTCAGTTAAACGACTTTGCAGTCGATGTAAAAAATGCTCTATTAGATTCAGATGTAGCGCTCTCAGTTGCGGAAAGCTTTTCAAATCAGCTTCTAGAAAAGTTCTCTCAAAACTCTGATGAAATCAATCGAAGTACAAATCCTTCACAAAAAATATTTCAGATAGTTAATCAACAATTAGTTGAAGTATTAGGCGGTTCTGCTCGCAGAGTTCGATACGCAAAAATCGCACCCACTGTGATTTTATTGACCGGTCTACAGGGAGCTGGAAAAACCTCATTTGCGGGCAAGTTGGCAAATTACTTAAAGAGTGAAGGAAATACTCCAATACTTGTTGCAGCAGATTTGCAGAGACCAAATGCGGTCAATCAATTACAAGTAGTTGGCCAGTCGGTAAAGATTCCAGTGTTTGCTCCAGAACCAGGTAATGGGATTGGCGATCCAGTATCGGTTGCAAAAGCAGGCGTTCAATACGCCAAAGAGAAACTCCACAATTTTGTGATCATAGATACAGCAGGTCGTAGTGGAATTGATCAGGAGTTGATGAACCAAATAGTCAATGTTCGAGATGCCGTAAAGCCTGATGAAATATTTTTTGTTGTGGATGCCATGACTGGACAGGATGCGGCATTAAGTGCAAAAGCATTTTCTGATGGAGTGGGCTTTGATGCAGTTGTGCTTACCAAACTCGATGGTGATGCCAGAGGTGGTGCTGCATTATCAATTGTTAGCCTCACAGGAAAGCCAATAATTTTTGCGTCAACTGGTGAAAAGGTCGGTGACTTCGATCTTTTCTATCCAGATCGAATGGCCTCAAGAATTCTTGGTATGGGAGATGTTGCATCCCTTGCCGAGCAGGCAAAGCGAGCTATGCCCGAGGAGATGTCAAAGAAGCTAGAGGATAAGTTTACAAAAGGTGAAGAATTTACCTTCGAAGACTTCTTATCTCAGCTCGAGGCCATGAAAAATATGGGAAGCATGAGCAAACTTCTTGGGTTATTACCAGGTTCAGCTGCCATGAAAAAACAAATTGATAATTTTGATGAATCTGAGTTAGTACGAACAAGAGCAATTATTCAGTCTATGACACCACAAGAGCGCAATGAACCAAAGTTGTTAAACGGTTCCAGACGTTCACGAATTGCACGAGGTAGTGGCCGAGCAGTTTCTGAGATTAACTCATTAGTTGAAAGATTCACACAAGCTCAAAAAATGATGAAACAAATGCGTGGTGGAAATTTACCTCCAGGAGTGCCCAGCCTCGGTGGCACACCAAAGATGGCCAAACCAACAAACATTCCAAAGAAGAAATCTAGATCTGGAAACCCAGCCAAACGGGCTCTAGAGCAGGGGTAGAAGCCAAATTTGGGTTTCTCTGCCACTGCTGGCAAGATTAGCCACCTGCTAACGGGACCCTCTAACCCATAGCAATATTTATCCGCAAGGTTAGCTCTGGAAGTAAACGCCCCCGCTGTTTACGAAAGAATAAACCGAATAATTTTCTACAAGGAGTTTTGTGTCAGTAAAAATTAAGTTAATGCGTCTTGGAAAGATCCGCACGCCTCATTTTCGAATTGTGATTGCAGATTCTCGTTCAGCAAGAAATTCAAAAGCAATTGAAGAAATTGGCCGATACTCACCAGCGGCAGAGCCATCCTTAATCGAAGTAAATTCAGAGCGAGTTCAGTACTGGTTAGGTGTTGGAGCTCAACCTACTGAGGCGGTGACTGCACTTCTTAAAATTACTGGTGACTACCAAAAGGCAAATGGTTTGCCAGGCAGTGAAGGCAGCCTTAAGCCACAGCCAATCAAGGTTGATAAGCGAGTTGCCTATGAAGCTGCTGTTAAAGAGGCGATGAACGAGCCAGCAGATGGTGCTACAACACTAAAGAAGAAAGCCGCAGAGAGATTAGCTGCTAAGAATGCGCCTGCAGTAGAGGAATCTGCTCCAGTAGATCAAACACCAGTTGCGCAAGAGGCACCTATTGCCGAACAACCAGCAGCTGAGCCAGTGACTGCTGAGACGGAACAGCCAGCAGCTGAGGTTGTTGCAGAAGCACCTGCAGAAGAAACTCCGCAAGCTTAAGTTAAATAAATACTCATGCTTAAGAAGGGTTCGTTCCTTCGGGAACTGCCTATTATTGTTGTTTCCGCATTGATAGTTTCTATCGTTGTTAAAACATTTCTACTTCACTTTTTTTACATTCCCACAGGCTCAATGGAAAATACCTTACAAATTGGTGATCGGATTGCTGTAAATAAGTTTGGGGCACTTTTTAGCGAGGTAAAACGAGGTGAGGTTGTTGTCTTTGGTGATCCAGATAATTGGTTAGGCCAAGTACAACAAACTGATGATCCAAAGCTGCTCGCTTTAATTAAATCTGGGTTGATAACTGTTGGAGTACTTCCAGATCCAGCTAAGCAGTATTTGATAAAACGAGTTATCGGTGTTGGTGGCGATAATGTCACCTGTTGTGATGCAGAAGGAAAGCTACAGGTTAATGGGGTTTCAATAAATGAGCCCTATATCTATAGTGGAGATAAACCTAGTGAAACTAAGTTCAATGTAGATGTGCCGGAAGGTTTTCTCTGGGTTATGGGTGATCATCGTGCTGCTAGCGCAGACTCTAGGTACCAACCTGATAGTGCCAATGAGGGAATGGTGCCACTTAGTAAAGTGGTAGGCCGCGCCACTTTTATTGTTTGGCCAATTAAAAACATAGCAATAATTGAAAAAGGTAAAGATTTAAAAGAGATACCAGTTAAACTCAATCCTTAATTTATGATTGAACGCACATTGCTGCAAGCAGGTATCAAAAGTATTGCAGGTGTTGATGAGGCTGGGCGAGGACCGTGCGCAGGTCCATTAGTTGTGGCAGCGGTCGTCCTGTCGGATCCCTTCTCGTTAGAACTTTCTCAGGTTAAAGATTCTAAAGAGCTTACTGAATCCAAGCGCGAAGAGCTCTTTGATGTTGTAATTGATAACTCAAGTTCGTATTCAATAATTGAGATCTCAACTGATGAAATAGATCAAATTGGATTGCATAAATGCAACATAGAGGGTATGCGCAGGGCAGTTAATGGCTTGTCGCAAATGCCTGAGTATGTATTGACAGATGGTTATTCAATTCCAGGACTGACAGTGCCAAATCTGTCGGTGTGGAAAGGAGACCAGGTCGCTATTTCCATAAGTGCAGCCTCTATTTTGGCAAAGGTTTATCGAGATCGCATCATGATTGAGCTAGATAAGCAATACCCTAATTACGGATTTGCTAGTCACAAAGGGTATATCACAGCACTACACACAGACTCAATTAAAAAATATGGAGTTCTACCAATACATCGCAAATCATTTTCAAATATTGCATCATTGTTGGGTTGATCAGTAATCAACAGATTTTTACCAAGCCAGTAATAGAGACATATATTTTGCTAACTTTCTGAGGTGATTGATGAAAAAGTTGCCAGACTGCTTTTATTCAATGCTATTTCGCCAGGTAATATTTTTTGGGCCAATCAGATTGCTAATCTTGGTGCTCGCCAGGTTTATCATAAAATCATCAAGGAGAGCATTTACTCAAGAATTTCAGATTACCAAGAGGTAAAGGAAAAGTTAGTAAAATCAAATCACTTAGATTTGATTGCCGAGCTGAGAAAATCAGATGCGCAATTTATTTCACCTGCTGATTTGGATTGGCCAAGTAACTTGATGGACCTATCTGCGCCACCAATCGGATTAGTTATGATGGGCAATCGAGATTTACTTGCTAACTTGGAAAGATCAATTTCGATTGTTGGAAGTAGGAGACCCACCTCATACGGTTTGGCAGTGTCGCATAAATTGGCGGCGGATTCAGCTGCTGCAAAAGTTGTTGTGATAAGTGGTGGTGCTTATGGCATAGATACTGCAGCTCATAAAGGAGCAGTTGGTGCAGGCGGCAGTAGTGTTGCGATTCTTGCTGGCGGGTTTAATCATATTTACCCATCTGAAAATAAAAAGCTTTTTTCTCAAATCACAAATAAAGGCTTACTGATCGCCGAAGTTATGCCTACTGTGAAGAGTCAACCCAATAGATTTTTAATTAGAAACAGACTGATTGCAGCTTTATCTAAAGCAACAGTTGTAGTTGAGGCTGAGTTTGTTAGCGGTTCAATTCGAACAGCACGGGATGCAGCTGAGATCTTTAGGCCAGTTTTTGCTATTCCAGGACAGATTTCTTCACCGCTAAGTGCTGGATGTCATCGTCTGATTGCTGATCGAGTTGCAGATATTGCTACGACCTTGGTTGAAATTCTCGATGTCATCACTCCATTGCAAGAGCGGTAGTTAAAAGGTGAGAGAATACTGCTAATGGAAAATTTCAAGGCAGGCTTTGTCGCGATAGTGGGTCGGCCTAATACTGGTAAATCCACTTTGGTGAATGCGTTAGTAGGTTCAAAAATTGTTATTACTTCACATCATCCCAATACAACTCGAAATCCGATTCGTGGAATCATTAGTCGAGATACCTTTCAAATGATTGTTGTAGACACACCAGGAATGCACAAGCCTAAGACTGCACTAGGTACAAGATTAAATTCTATGGTTAATGAAAATATGAACTCGACAGACTTAGTACTGCTTTGCCTACCAGCAGATGAAGCAATTGGGGCAGGTGATGAATACATTGCTAAGCAAATAAATAGCAATCAAGATGTTTTTCTGGTGGTGACCAAAACAGATGCAGTTTCTAAATCTGATTTAGCAGTTAAGTTAACTGAAGTATATGAATTTGCCACAAAAACAAATCTACAAAAAGCTGAGATAATTCCAGTTTCGGCTAAGAATCTTGACCAAACAGAGTTACTACTTGAGTTACTAGCTAAACATCTTCCTGAATCGCCTGCACTTTATCCGACTGATATCAATACTGATCAAGCTGAAGAGTTGATGTTTGCTGACTTGATCCGGGAGGCAGCGATTGAGGAGTTATATGAAGAGCTCCCTCACTCTGTAATGGTAACCATTGAAGAGATGGGAGAGCGGGAAGGTGGAAAGATTTTTGATATTAGCGCTACGTTGCATGTGGAGCGAGATAGCCAAAAAGGCATAATTATCGGACCTCAGGGAAGTAAGTTAAAAGCGATCGGAAGCTTAGCCCGAAAATCAATTGAAAATATTGTGGGTATGCAAGTTTTTTTACAGATACACGTGAAGGTCTCAAAAGAGTGGCAAAAGGATACAAAGCTACTAGCCAAATTAGGTTTTACAGACGCACTTTCCGACTAGCAAAGTAGGAACCAACTAATACCAACGGTAATCCCAGCAGAATTCCTAAAGTAATCGGTTCACCCAATAAAATTACACCCAGCATTACTGCTACTGCGGTATTTAGATAGGTTATTAAAGAGGCTCTAGGTGGTCCAACTTCAGCTAACAATTTAAAAAATAGAATAAATGCAATCGCAGTGCAAAACACTCCAAGTGCTGCAACTGATGCAATTGCTCCCACTGAAGGCGTTTGTTGAGGCCAGCTGTTAAGAGCAAATGGCAGGTAAAACAAGGTAGTAATAATCATTGCCCATGAATTCAATGCGATGGCAGGCACATTAGGTATCTTTCGATTTATCATATTTACCGCATAGGCATAACCGATAGCCGCCAAGATCACCATAGCAATTGATCTTAAATCTTGCCGTCCACTAATGGATTCAATACCAACAACCGCTACGACT
The DNA here is from genome assembly GCA_964506125.1 of uncultured Candidatus Nanopelagicus sp. Classification (GTDB taxonomy): domain Bacteria; phylum Actinomycetota; class Actinomycetes; order Nanopelagicales; family Nanopelagicaceae; genus Nanopelagicus. The sequence goes on along the minus strand of CAZDKV010000005.1, from coordinate 25,340 downwards.
CCAATGAATCCAATAATCAATCCAAATAACCTAGTCTTGTGCCAAACCGTATGGTCACCCGTCATTGAGGCAAAAATAGCTGCCCATATTGGAACAGTTGCAACTAATAATCCAGCCAAGCCAGAAGATATCTTTTGTTCAGCATTTGTAATTAGGTACCAAGGCCCAATTAATTCAGCAATTGTATAAATTAATACTATATGCCAATATTTTTTCGGAATTCTTATTTTATTTTGCATCAAAGCTAGAGGTAGTAACACCATTGCACCGATTAATACTCTAAAGAAGATGATAGTTGACGGTGAAATCTCCTCTACAGCTACTTTAATAAATAGATATGGCGTACCCCATAGGAAACCCACAAGGGCAAATCTGCCCCAGCCAACTCTGGTCAATTTATAAGCGCCTTCCTAAAACGGCATTAATCTCTGTTGCAATCTCTGAGTATAGTGATTCCGCATCATCTGTTACGCCACTTAAATTAAAAAATCCATGGATTTGCCCTGCAAACTCTTTATAAATAGCAGGCACAGAATCTTTGATTAACTTATTGTAGTAATTTTTCACATCATCGGTGAGTGGATCAAACTCAGCTGCTATCAGAATTGCAGGCGCTACCCCTTTCAATGATTTTGCGGTAATCGGCACAGCATAAGGATCAGATTTATCACCCTCTTTAGACAAGTACTGTTGCCAAAACCACTTCATTGCCTTAGTTGTTAGACCGTATCCTTCAGCATTATCAATTGCCGATCTATATTCCATTTGTGCATCATTACATGGATAAATAAGGAGTTGAAAAGCTAATGAGATAGTATTTTCATGAAGTGCTTTTAGCGCAACCGCAGAGGCTAGATTACCTCCAGCACTATCTCCACCAACGCCGATACTTGTTTGGTCGATTGAGAGTTGCTTCGCATTTGCAACTAGCCATTGCAAAGTTGCATAACAGTCGTTAAATGCTGCTGGATATGGATGTTCTGGAGCTTTTTGATACTCAACTGCAACAATTACAAAATCGCCGTGATTAGCAATTTTTCTAAGTGCAGGTTCATAGATATCAAGAAAATTAAGTACCCAGCCACCGCCGTGAAAAAACAGTAGCGCTGGCATATTTGGCCGATCACTTGGTCGATAAATTCTTATGGGCAATTCTGATGTTGGCCCCTGAATTGTTTTAGATTCAACCGAGTAGATCTCATCTAATGGTTGTTTTAGCGCTACATGTAATTTAGTGTTTTCTCTTATTTGAGCCAATGGCGCCTGCCATACCTGTGGCAAGCCAAGTGCGGCTCGATTCTGCAAATAGGTCAATATCTCGGGTTTAAGTCCCATTACGGCAGAGTAGACTTAGCCGTCAACGTTGACCAAGTCTTACAACAAATTCAAGGCTGGAGTTTTGCAGGATATGCGTATTGGAGTTTTAACTGGTGGCGGGGATTGTCCTGGACTGAATGCAGTTATTCGTTCGGTAGTTCGCAAAGGCGTTAAAGAGTATGGCTATGAGTTTATAGGATTTAAAGATGGTTGGCGCGGTCCGCTTGAGGGCCTAACCATGAAATTAGATATTGCAGCCACTAGAGGAATACTTCCAAGGGGTGGAACTATCTTGGGATCTTCCAGAACTAATCCATTTAAGATTGAAAATGGCGTTGAAAAGATTAAAGAGAATTTAGCCAAGATGAAGGTTGACGCATTAATCGCAATTGGCGGTGAAGACACCCTAGGTGTTGCAACAAAATTAGATTCTCTTGGCGTAAAAGTTGTTGGCGTACCTAAGACTATTGATAATGATTTAAATAATACTGATTACACATTTGGTTTTGATACCGCAGTCAATATTGCAGTAGAGGCAATTGATCGATTACATACCACAGCTGAGTCTCACCATCGGGCATTAATTGTTGAGGTTATGGGTCGGCATGCCGGCTGGATTGCACTTCACTCAGGGCTTGCAGGTGGTGCCTCATGTATTTTGATTCCAGAGGTTAAATTTTCACTTGAACAAGTTTGTAAATGGGTGGAATCTAGGTTTGAGCAAAGCTATGCACCAATAATCGTTATTGCTGAAGGTGCTATTCCAAAAGATGGTGAGTTAATAACTAAGGATAAAACCTTGGACTCATTTGGTCATGTGAAGTTATCTGGAATAGGTGAGTGGTTAGCAAATCAAATTGAAGAGAAAACTGGTAAAGAGGCACGCACCTCTGTTCTTGGTCACATTCAACGCGGTGGTAGTCCAACTGCATTTGACCGAGTATTGGCAACTAGATTTGGACTGCATGCGATCACCGCTGTGCATGATGGAGATTGGGGCAAAATGGTTGCCCTCCACGGAACCAAGATTGAAAGAGTCCCATTGGCCTCAGCAACTGAGAAGCTAAAGACTGTTGATCCAGATTTATACAAAGAGGCGGAGATTTTCTTCGGCTAATTGATAAGGGCTTAATTAGCCACATCAACTACTAAAGATTGCCTACCATTATCCAATGAATGCCAACTCAATTTTTGCCCCAGGTCTAATAGCAGCCCAACAACCTACTTGGCCAGATGCTAATGCGGTTTCCGCTGCCGTCGCCGAGCTAGAGAGTTTTCCACCACTAGTTTTTGCCGGTGAGTGTGACAATCTAAAGAAGCGGATTGGCCAGGCTGCGTTAGGCAATGCTTTTTGGTTACAAGGTGGAGATTGTGCGGAGACTTTCGCCGCAGCAACCGCTGATTCAATTAGAAATCGAATCAAAACCATTCTTCAGATGGCAGCTGTTTTGCAATACTTTTCATCTCTACCGGTAATTAAAGTTGGCAGAATGGCCGGGCAGTTTGCAAAACCAAGAAGTAATGACAATGAAACTCGCAATGGAGTTACCCTTCCTGCCTATCGAGGCGATGCGGTCAATGATTTGGAGTTCACAAAGGAAGCAAGAACCCCAGATCCAAAGCGATTGGTACGGGTTTATAACACCTCAGCTGCCACCTTAAATTTAGTTCGAGCATTTACACAGGGAGGATTTGCCGACCTTAGACAGGTGCATAGCTGGAACAAAGGTTTTGCTGGGGATGCCAGGTTTAGCGCTCGCTATGAAGAGATGGCCAATGAAATTGGTCGCGCAATTCAATTTATGCAATCTGCCGGTGTCGATCCTGAGTCATTCAAGTCTGTTGACTTCTATTCAAGTCATGAAGCCTTGATTTTGGAGTATGAGAAGGCATTAACGCGTATAGATTCAAGAACTAATAATCCTTATGATGTTTCAGCTCACTTTGTTTGGATTGGGGAGCGAACACGTCAATTAGATGGTGCTCATATGGATTTTGCTCAGAAGATTCATAATCCGATTGGCGTAAAGCTAGGTCCAAAAAGCACTCCAGATGAGATCTTGGCAATTATCAAGAAGTTAAATCCAAGTAATGAACCAGGTAGGTTAACTTTCATTACACGAATGGGTGCTGGAGTTATCAGGGAGAAGTTGCCACCCTTGATTGAGGCGGTTAATAAGTCGGGTGCAGTTGTTCTATGGGTCTGCGATCCAATGCATGGAAATACCTTTGAGTCTCCAAGTGGTTATAAAACCAGAAAATTTGATGATGTTATTGATGAGGTTAAAGGATTTTTTGAGGTGCATAAGAAAATGGGGACCCACCCAGGTGGTATTCACATTGAGCTAACGGGAGATGATGTAACTGAGTGCATAGGCGGAGGTGAGGCAATTAGCCATGAAGATCTCTCTTCAAGATATGAAACTGCCTGCGACCCACGGCTTAACCACACGCAGTCATTGGAATTAGCTTTCTTGGTAGCTGAAATGCTACGTGATCGCAAAAAATAAAGGTTTATTTAAGACCAAAAGTTGGTTAAGGTCAGAGGGTGCTTCACACAACATCAGTTAAAACTCCAGTTGGAGAGTTATATTTAGTTTCCAAAGAGGATGTTGTTTTAGCTGCTGGATTTAAATCTATTCAATCCTTAATGGAACGTATGGCACCTGAAGATCTTGAAAAAGACATCAAACATGTTGCAAAAATCTCAGTAATCTCTGACTTAGTTAGTGATTACCTTGATGGTGACTTGAATGCCCTGAATGCGATAAAGGTCCGCCAAAGGGGAGCTAAATTCTCCCAAGAAGTATGGAAGGCGATGAGAAAAATTCCAGCAGGCAAGGTGCTCTCATATGCTCAACTGGCCAAGCGAGCAGGTTCACCTGATGCTATTCGCGCGGCAGGAACAGCTTGTGGAAATAATTTAATTGCACCAATCATTCCTTGCCATAGAATCGTAAAAACCAGTGGCGCAATTGGCAATTATGGTTATGGAGTAAAAATAAAAGAGTGGTTATTAAGCCATGAGGGAGCGCTTTAAAATCTCTGGTAGTACTTGCTTGACTAAGTTTATGTCCGAATCATCAAGGTCAAAGTGAGTTACAAGGCGCAAATACTTAGAGCCTAAGGGTCCGGCCAGAATTCCATGTTCTTTTAGTTGAGCAGCTAATTCAGATGCGGTTAGGTTTACTGACTCCAAATCTAAACCGACAATATTTGTTTCAACAGTTTTGGGATCAATTACTGCTGGAGCCACCGCAGCGATAGCTTCTGCAATGGCTTTAGCTCGCTGATGATCCTTCTCTAGCAACTTTAAATTGTTCTCTAGTGCGTAATGTCCCGCTGCAGCCATTATTCCAACCTGACGCATACCCGCACCATACCTCTTACGCCATTGCCGAGCCTTACTGATTCGATCTGCCGTTGAGATCATCAACGAACCAATCGGAGCACCTAATCCTTTTGATAAGCAAACACTTAAAGTGTCAAAATATCTTCCATAATCCTTTAATGCCACTCCGCTAGCAACATGCGCATTCCAAATTCGTGCTCCATCTAAGTGCATGCTAATTCCCAGATTTTTGCACTCCTGGTGAAGTTTTTTGATTTCGTCAATAGATTGAATGGTTCCGCCACCAAAATTATGAGTGTTCTCAACTGCGATTGCAGTAGTTGATACTAGATATGGTCCAGAGTTTGGTCTTGCAATATTAAGTGCATCAGCAGCTCTTAACTGTCCACGAGGTGAGAGCCATGTTCTGGTGGTGATCCCACTAAAGACCGCACCAGCTCCCAGCTCAGCTCTGACTATATGTGAGTTAGTTTCTGTTATTAACTCCTCACCGGGGCCAACTAGCATCCTTATTGCCAGTTGATTAGCCAGGGATCCAGTTGGACAAAACAAAGCTGCTTCATGGCCAAATAAATCGGCGACTCTTTCTTCAAGTGAATTAACTGTTGGATCCTCACCATATACATCATCACCAACTGCTGCCTCTGACATAAAACGGCGCATACCTTCGGAAGGTTTTGTTAGTGTGTCGGACCTAAGGTCTGCAATTTTCTTAGACACTCTTTTTTTCCTCCGACTTTGTATGTTTTGAATCTGACCAAATTACCAGTGCCATGGCAATCATTACTAGAGAACCACCTGTCATAATTCTAAAAGTTAGAGGGTCATTATCAAAGTAGAGTCCAAAAAATAAGGCAAATGGAACCTCCATCGCCAAGAGAACTCCAGCTGCTGTCGCACTCATCACAGATTGAGCTTTCGTTTGAATTAATACTCCAATAAATGTAGCAAAAAATGCGGTGAACAAAACTGATGACCACACTCCACTATCAGGAGGTAATTGGTAACCATCCTTTAGACAGAGCCCTAAAAACATCAATGCACAAACTAAAATTTGCACCAAAGTTAGCGCGTAGGTATTTGTGCCATCGCTCCATTCACCCAATGCAACTATCTGTCCGGCAAAAAGTATTGCTGATATCAGAACCAAAACTTCACCAATACCCATTGAAATTCCATTAAATGATATTAAATACAACCCAATTGTGGCTACAAAGACCGCAGACCATTGCATTTTGAAGATCTTTCTCTTCAGCAGTATCCAAGAGATAAGAGGGGTGAAAACTAAGTAGAGGCCGGTGATAAATCCAGTATTTGAAACGGTAGTTTGAGTTAAGCCAAAAGTTTGAAAGATAAATCCACTACCTAAAAGAATTCCTGCTATCGCAGCCCGCTGAATGAATACTCTATCCAAACCTAGCAAGCATCGAGGCTTGTACAAGAACATAAACAGAGCAGCCAATATGAATCTAGATGCTAAAAATGAATATACATCTTGACGCTCTAAAGAGTCTTTCATTACCAAGAACGCCCCACCCCAAACGGCAGTTGTTGCCAATAAGCCAAGGTAAAGGAGAGCTTTTATTTTCATTTACTTATCGCGCATCTTCTTCAGCATGGCTACCTCACTACCATGCTCTGGTTCTGCCCCTGGCGTTTCCAATATCAATGGCGCATTAGTCACTGCTGGATGAGCAAGTAATTCAATAAAAGGTTTACTACCTATCTCACCTTTACCAATATTCTGATGGCGGTCTTTTAGATTTCCACAGACATCCATTGAGTCGTTGGCATGAATCAACTGAATCCGTTCTAGACCTACAATCTGAACCAGCAAATCCATGGTCTCTTTCATTCCCCCTGGTTTTTTTATGTCATGGCCAGCAGCAAAAACATGGCAGGTATCCAGACATACACCTACTTTGGGGTGCCACTCAAGTGCATCCATATATTTTGTTAGATCATCTAATTTCTTAACTAAAGATTGTCCTTGTCCAGCGGTTGGCTCAAGCAATAACCAGGGATCATCGTCATTTAAATTATTTAATATTGGCATAACACCTTCATGTATTTGTTTCCAGGCTTGAGCGACATTTGATTCATCCACAGCTGAGCCAGTGTGCACCACTACCCCTTGCGCACCTATTTCTTTGCCGCGCTTTAATGAGTATGCAGTTGCTGACAAAGAGTTTTCATAAGTTGATTGAGTTGGTGATCCTAAATTTATTAGGAATGAAGCGTGAACATAGGCCTCAATGTCATGTTCAGCAACCTTGGCTTTGAATGCTTCATCCATAGTTGGATTAGGAGCTGAAGTTGCCCAGGTTCTTGGACTTGAGGCAAAAACTTGAATTGCCTCTGCTTTTATAGTGAGGGCATACTCAATTGATCTCGTTGCCATTCCGCCAGAGGTTGGAACATGTGCTCCAATTCTTGGAAGCGATTTAACCTTGGCCATCAGTGGAGCCTACCTGAGAGTTTGATAGAACAAACTACCTAAGAGTCAATGTGATTACAGCGCCTTGTTTAACTTTGGTACCGATAGCAGGGGAGATGTTATTCACCTTCCCACTCCCTTTAGTAACAACTTTTAAACCCAAATTTTCAAGGTCAAGGCTCGCATCATTCTTGTTTTTACCCAGCACATTTGGCACAAAAACAAACTCTGGACCTTTTGACAAAACTAGTTCAACCTTTGATCCAATTCCTATTGCATCTGACTTTTCAGGAGATTGTGAAACAACCAGACCCTTAAAAACTTTATCACTAAATTTATAGACCACTTTCACATCAAATCCGCTGTTAGTTAATTCTGATAACGCTTCATCTCCACCTTTGCCAACATATGAAACCAAGGCAATTTTTTCAACACCTTTACTTACAACTATATTCACAACCGAATTGCGTTTTACCTTCTCACCACTTTTTGGATCTGTCCCAATTACAAACCCAGATTCAATTTTCATGTCAAATACCTCACTTATATCCCCAATGGTTAATCCAAGTGCAGATATTTTTTGAGTCGCTACGTCTGGAGTTAAGTTTGCTACTGCTGGAATCTCAATTCTCTCTTGACCTTTAGAAAGGACCAAACCAACTGTGCCTTCAGGAGAAATTCTTCCGCCACCTCCCGGAGAGCTTGAGATAACCTTTCCTTGCGGGATATCTTCGCTAAAAACCTCTTCCAAAACTTCAGACGAGAGTCCAATAGTTGAAAGAACTTCTTTCGCTTCGTTCTGGCTCATACCAACTAACGAAGGAACAGCTACTTTTCCAACACCAAGTAATTGGTAACCACCAAAAACTAAACCGAGCAAAATCAATAGAGCAATAATTCGATTTCTCTTTACACGCCTCGACACCTTACGTTTTTTAGTTCTCACTGAGTCCTCTGTTTTTGTGACATTTATTGGTTTAGTTGAGATTAACTGAGTTGATTTTTCCTTTAGTCCACCAAAAGCTGAACCGATAGATACCTTAGATCGTTTACTAATCTTAGGTAATACAGGTGGTAAATCTAGCTCTAAACTCATTTGCCTGCGTTTTGGATCTAATTTTGCTTGAATATCTCTCACTTTACTTAGTAATTGTTCGGCATCTTTTGGTCGCTGATCCGCATTTGGAGCTGTGGCTTGGAATATTAGATCTGCGATCATCTCGGGAATGTCAGGTTTAATCTCTTTGACATTTGGAATTCGATCATTCACATGACGATATGCAATTTGGATAGGAGTTTCACCGTCGTATGGTTTTTTTCCTAGCAGCATCTCGAATAGCACAATTCCGATCGCATAAACATCACTTCTAGCATCAGCAATACCTCGCTGAACCTGCTCTGGAGATAAATATGAAACACTGCCCAGCACAACACTTGATTCAGCAGTCATTGTTTGAGCCAAGGCCATATTTCTAGCCAGTCCAAAATCCGCCACTTTAATGCGACCATCTTTGGAAATTAATATGTTCTCTGGCTTCACATCTCTATGAATAATTCCGATCATGTGAGCTGCAGCCAGAGCACTTAATACTGGTGTAATAAATTGCAGTGTTTGCCCGACTGTTAGTGGGCCATTTTCATTGAGAAAATCCCGCAGAGTTGAACCCTCTACTAGCTCCATAACTAAAAATACGGCAGGTGGTCCACCCTCATTCCAACCTTGATCCTGAATTGAGACAATATTCGGATGAGATAAAGCTGCAGTTGCTTTGGCTTCCTTAATAAACCTAGAGACAAATGCCTCATCATTGGCTAGATGTGCATGCATGATCTTTACTGCAACTGGGCGATCAAGACGGGTATCAATGCCAGCATAAATAGTGGCCATACCACCAGATGCAATTTGTCGCTTGAGTAGGTATCGATTATCGATTAGCTCGCCAGTTAAATCAGACACAACTAAAGTTTAGAGAGATCTTGAAAATTTGTACTTTATGGCACGCCAGAGATGGTGTAATCAGCAGTATTCTGGGTTAATTCTGAAGAAAAATGATTACTTTGGTTCACCAGAAAATTTATCATCTGAGTTCTAACCCCTTCTCCATCTCTGGCTAGTACCCGCTCAAAGCCGAGTTGGGGATCTAGTTCAACCCAGATTAATTTAGAAAGAAATTCTCGAAAGGCAACTTGACCAGAGCCAACTCCTTCAAGGATTAAGAAATCACTTTGTGGTATTGAAGAGATTAAATCAAACGACTCAAGATACCAATTATATTTTTCATACTGCGCAAGCTTATGATTTATAACAGGTTTAAGAATTTGAGTAATGACACGCTGAGTTAATTCACTCGAGAGTGGCTCGCTCCATCCGTTGTATAAATCATCCATATGTACGACCGAACAACTAACTAAATCGACTCGCAATCTTTCAGCCAAGGTAGTTTTACCAGAGCCAGCTACACCATCTATGGCAATTATTGCTGGCTTGTCAGATCGTAGTAAAAGCAGTTCCTGTAACAACTGTGGATAGCTAATCAACTTTGTATTTTTCTGACTCTCGTCGCCACCTGATCCAGCCCCAAATCGCTACCATCAAGAAGACTACATAAAGGAAGCTAGTTAAATACAGCTCGCCTACAAAGTATTGATAGGTGTAAGCGATATTAACTATTACCCAAATTGGCCAAGCTTCAAACCTTTGCCAAATCATGAACAATTGAGCAATAACACTGCCAACAAAGCCAAAAGATTCAATCACAGTTGATGAAGCACCAATACTTATTAATACTGGCCACAATGCTAAAGAGGCTAGAGTGAAAACTACGAAAAGTATGACTCTTTCCTTTGTTGAGGATTTTCTTGGTTTGGCTCCCTTAGGTCCCCAACCAAACCAACCCCAGATTCCACCAGCTATAAAAACAAATTGCAGCGCTGCACTTGCATAGTATTCAGATTGGAAGAACAGGTAGGCGTATAGCAAGCTACCCGCACCCCACCATGGCCAAGTAATTCGATTTCCAAAGACTCCCAGCACCACACCAGTTAATGCAGTGATAAAGGCAAGAATTTCTAGGATAGACATAACAAACCCCTTTCCAATTCGCATTACCGAACTGGTCAATCGGTCGGCTTGGATTTCAAGCCCTCTCAGCTAAATTTCTTAGCTCCCGTGTTATTTATCTTAGCGCACTTATAAATTGTCTATGATATTGCAGTGTTGAAATTTGGTTATTTAGCAATGATCTTGTTCACCATCGCTGGCTCCTTTTGGCTTGAAGTTGTTTTAAAAATAGGTGTGTTACGGCGCTTAAAGCGCTTAGTCCTGAGCATTTTGCCGGTTTCAGCAGTCTTTATCGCTTGGGATGCATATGCAATCTCGCAAGGTCATTGGTTTTTTGACGAAAAACAAATACTAGGAATTATCGGACCATTTAAGATTCCATTCGAGGAGTATCTATTTTTCATATTTGTTCCAGTTGCAGCAATAATGACTATTGAAGCAGTTAGAACTGTCAAAAAACATTGGATAGTGGGGGACGAATAGTGACCTACACCGGTATTGCTCTAACAGCTTTTTTATTTTCAATACTAATTGATCTGATCATAATTAAAAGTCGGCTTTTGACTCGGGCAGTTTTTTGGACCAGTTATGCGATTATTCTCTTCTTTCAATTGATAACCAATTGGTGGCTGACTTCAAGAGAAATAGTTATGTATGATCCTGATGCAATTATTGGCTTGCGAATTGCCTCCGCACCTGCAGAAGATTTATTTTTTGGATTTGCGCTAGTGCTTTCTGTTATGAACTTATGGATTTATTGGGGTAAAAAAGGCATTCAAAGAAAATAGTTACTTTGCCAATTTGGATCTGAAATAGGCAGGTATAGCTACTTTCATCCGGCGAAATGTAGAAGTTTTGGCCCTCTTGGTAAATATTTCATAATCTATCTTTTCTACCTCATCTACAATTCCACAGTAAAGTTCACTTGCAGCCTTGATACATTCTCGACTCTTAGCACTTAATAGCGTAATTCCTGGTGTAGATTCCAACTGGAGTTGTCTTACTCTTGTAATCTGCTCTTTCAACGCATTTTTTATTTGCGGGGTCACAACTCTATTTTCTAGCATTTGGCGAGTCACCCCATGAGATTGAAGCTCAGTGATTGGTAAATACACCCGGCCTCTTTCTAAGTCTTCACCGACATCCCTGATGAAATTTGCCAACTGAAATGCAACACCCAGCTTTTCTGCTGCAATTTTCGCAGATTCAAACTCTGCTGCAGATTCTGTGCCCAAAATAGAGACCATTTGTAGTCCAATGACTGCTGCCGACCCATAGACATATTCGTAGAGATCTTGATATGAGTGGTATTCAGTTACGGTCAAATCCATTTTCATAGAGTGCAAAAAGGCTTCAAAGTATGAAATTGGAATACTAAATTTAGTAGCGGTATCAACTAGGGCAGCTGCAATTGGATCTTCGCTGCTTCCAGATTTTAAATCCGCCAGCACGAGATCGCCCCAATTATTTAATTTCTCCTCTTTTTCGCGTTCACTTAACTGAGAGGCTAGATCATCAACTATCTCATCGGCATATCTTGCGAATCCATAAAGTGCGTGGACATAAGGTCGTTTTTCTTTAGGTAAAAGTAAGGTGGCTAAGTAATAGGTTTTTCCATGTTTTGAATTTAAATTTTTACACCTCTGATAAGAGGCGCGCAGCCTTGGGTCCGTAATGCCGGCGGCGGTTAGTTCATCCATTAATTACTTGACTGGCCCAACGATTCGTTCTGCTGCTAATCTGCCAGAGATTAATACCATTGGGACACCAACACCTGGTTGTGTACCGGAACCTGCAAAAACAATATTTTCATAGCCTTTGGCTAGATTTCTTGGGCGGAATGGGCCAGTTTGAAAGAAAGTATGAGCACTAGCAAATGGTGCGCCTTGTTCCATTCCTTGGCTTTGCCAATCGAGGGGAGTTGTCATCTGTTCAACCTCTATACCTTTGCCAAAATCTGTATAGCCACGCTCCTCTAATGCACGAATCATTTCATCTCGATACTTTGGACCAACTTTTTTCCAATCAATATCAGAACTTAAATTTGGGGTTGGAAATAGCACATAGTATGAAGACTTTCCCGCAGGAGCTAAGGATGGATCATCTTTTGATGGCACCGTAACCAAAATACTTGGGTCACTCATCAAAGTTTTCTTCTTTATTAACTCATCAAAAACTCCATCCCATGATTTTCCAAAGTGGATGTTGTGGTGAGCTAAATGATCATAACTTTTATTTGAGCCGATCAAAAGAGTCACGCACGATGGTGAATACTTTAGGCGCTTAACAGATCTTGGTTGCCCGCCGAGTAAATCCTGCCAAGCAACAGGTAAGTCAGGGTTTAAAACCACCACATCACAAGCTATTCGCTCACCAGACTCTGTGATTACTGCAGTAGCTCGTCCATTGCTGCGCTCGATTGAGGTCACAGTTGAGTTGTATTTAAAAGTGACTCCATGTTTTTCTGCAGCCCCTGCTAGTGCTCGGGGCACAGCGTGCATGCCACCCTTCGGGAAGAAAACTCCGTTGACTGAATCCATATATGCGATTACTGCATAAATCGCTAATGCTTGCTGAGGACTCACGCCAGCATACATTGCCTGGAAGGAGTAAACCTTTTGGGTTCGTGGATCCTTTAGGAATTGATTTACCTTTGGGGCCAATCTTCTAAATCCACCCAGGGCTATTAACCGCGCCAGATTTGGTGTCAACAAATTTAATGGTGAGTCGATGTTTCTATCGATGAAATCATTCATTTCATACTTGTATAACTTAGTAACAAACTCAACATACTTTCCATAACCGATAGCCTCAGCAGGGCTGATACTTTTGGCAATCTCTGCCTGCATTTGATCTGTATCTGCATGAACATCTAATTGTGAGCCATCATGGTAAAAAGCACGGTAGAGCGGTTTGAGTGGTACTAAATCCAACCAATCCTTTAAATCTTCGCCAACACATGCCAATGCATCTGCGATCAGGTCTGGCATAGTCAAAACAGATGGCCCAGTATCAAATGCAAAACCAGATTTGTTTAGTAAACCATTTCTACCACCGGGAACTGCTTCACGTTCGACTACAGTGACTTTGCGCCCAGCTCCTGCTAAACGAAGTGCAGCACTTAACCCTGCTAATCCTGCGCCAACAACAACTACATGATCTGTTGGACCCTTTACTCTAGCTGTCACAATTAAATCTTTCTGTTAGTAGCAAGAACTGCAAGTTCAGTTAAATACCGCTTTCCATCCTGGCTAATTCCATCATGGTTTAGAGCTGTTAGTGAAGTATTGGTCAGTTCCTCAATCATCAATTCAATGTGAGAAGTAGCACCAGTCTCATTAATTACTTGCTGAAGGTCTGAGATCATGCTTGATGTGAGACCTGGATCTCCAAGATTATCGGTAATAATTTTTTGCTGTGAAGCACTAGCCTTTTGCAAAGCAATTGCGATTAATGCAGTGCGCTTTCCCTCTCTCAAGTCATCACCTGATGGTTTACCTGTTTGTGCAGGATCACCAAAGACTCCCAACAAATCATCCCTAAGCTGAAAGGCCTCACCCAACGGAATGCCAAATTTTGAGTAGGTACTTATCAACTCCTGGGGGGCTTGAGCTAATGCGGCCCCAAAATGTAATGGACGCTCAATTGTGTACTTACCAGATTTGTAGCGTGCCACCTTCATTGAACGTTCAACACTTTGAGTGCCAAGTGACTGTTCATAAACATCAAGGAACTGACCGGCCATAAGTTCAACTCGCATTTCATCATAAACAGGAAGTGCAGATATCAATTTTTCAGTTGGTAGTTTGGAATTATGAAGCATTTGAGCCGACCAAATAAGTGCTAAATCTCCAATCAAGATGGCAGAAGCAATACCAAATTGAGATCCTGAGCCTACAAGTTTTTTATCCTGATGCATTTTTTCAAAGTACTTATGAATACTTAGCGCACCCCTGCGAGTATCAGATGCGTCCATAACATCATCATGAATAAGTGCGCATACATGCACTAGCTCAAGACTTGCAGCAGCTGAGATCAACTCTTGGGTTGGCTGAACTCCGGCACCAACTAAGCCCACATAGGCAAATAGTGGTCGCAATCTTTTTCCACTATCAAGCAGGAATTTTTCTAGTGAAACAGCAACTGGGTCTAACTCGGGCCCAATTGCTCGAAGGTACTTACCCTGGTTGTTTACAAAATCTGTAAGTGCCCTGTTTATCTCAGAGCGAATCCCATTTATATCGTTGCTCGCTGAAAAACTCACGGCGCAACGGTACCCTGCCTTCCATGATTAATGATCTGAGAGAAACCTCCTTCTCATTGGAGTTCTTTCCGCCAAAGGATCTGGCAGGAGAGGAACGTCTGTGGCAGGTTTTGACCCAACTTCAGCCCCTGCATCCAGATTTTGTCTCTGTAACTTATGGCGCTGGCGGTTCTACCCGAGACCGAACAATTCGAGTGACCACTGAGATCACAGCCCGAACTGCAATTCCAACAGTTGCCCACTTAACCTGTGTAGGTGCAACAAAGTTTGATCTAATTGAAATTCTCAAACAATATAAAAATTCAGGGATAAAAAGTATTTTAGCGTTGCGTGGAGATCCACCAGGCGGCCCTACAGCTGCGTGGCAATCAATCACTGATGGGTTAGATCATGCAGATCAACTTGTTGAGTTGGCAGTTAAATTAGGTGGACTTGAAGTCGGAGTTGCAGCCTTTCCAGATGGCCATCCTGCATCTAATTTTGATTTCGATAAAGATATTGAGGTCTTGCTTAGAAAAGAGGAGCTAGGTGCAACATTTGCTACCACACAATTCTTTTTTGAATTTGAGAAATGGCAAGGGATCGTAGATCGACTAGCTAAGAATGGATCAAAGTTGCCCATAATTGCTGGAATTCTTCCGATAACAAATCTTAAGCAACTATCTCGCATGGTTGAACTAAGTGGCATACAAATACCAGTACAGATATTGAAACGATTTGATAATGCACAAGACAATCCGCAAGAGGTTAAGAAAATAGGTATTGAGATTGCTACTGAGTTGGGTAGCAAGCTATTAGCAGCAAATGTTCCTGGTTTACATTTTTATACTATGAATACAGCCGAGTCCACCATCGAGATTGCCAATAACCTAGGCTTGGTTAAATTGTGAACAAAAGTGAGTTCCTTTCAACTTGGAGCAAGATTCATGGTGATGCTCAGGTAACAGGAATAGTTAAGGGTTGGCTGAACATCTCTTATTTGATTACAAAACTGTTGGCAAAGATACGAATCTCGCCTAATGGCTTAACAATATTTGGTCTAGTATTTGGCGTTTTGCTCTATCTAAATTCGCAATCGATTTGGGCTCCAATTCTCTTAGTTCTGTCATTAATTTGTGATGGCCTCGATGGAAGTTTGGCAATAATTACTGAAAAATCTTCAAAATGGGGAGCGATATTAGATTCAGTCATTGATCGATTAACTGAGGTGTTTTGGGTATTGGCTCTTTACTCGCTTGGAATTAATCTAAATCTGCTGATTGCAGTTCTTATCCTCTCTACTGTTCAGGAGTATTTACGGGCCAGAGCTGGGGGAGTTGGAGTAGTTGAGGTAGGAGTTGTCACTTATGCCGAGCGACCTGTTAGAGCCTCCTTTGTTTTTATCGCGCTAATTGCTTTTAATTTAGATTTAAATATTCTGGATCAAATTATCGGGATTTGGTTATTGCTTCAAATAATCAGCCTAATCAAGATCAGCCGTTTTGTTTTCTTGAAATTAAACTAAGCCTTACCAATTGCATTTGCCACTATCTCAGCACTTATACCGACCAGGGGTAAGCCGCCACCTGGATGAGCAGAGCCACCTACGCAGAACAAACCCTTAACTTTTGAGCGATTGCGTGCTCGCAAGAATGCCGAGGAGGCAGAGTTACTCGAGGTTCCGTAAATAGAGCCTCCAGGGGCCATGGCATATCTTTCCAAGTCGGCTGGTGTTCGGTAATTCATAAAATCTAATCTGCTTGATACATTTAAACCCAAAGTATCCATTTTCTTAATAATCATCTTCGCGTATTCATCACCACCATGATTCCAATCCCAGCCGGTTTCAGGTTCATGACGTGGGGCATTTACTAATACAAACCATGATTCTTTACCAGTAGATTTGACCATCGTTTCATCTTTAGGTGCACAAAGATAAATTGTTGGATCGCTGACTGGAACTTTCTTGGTGAAGATCTGATCAAACTCAGCATCATAATCTTTTGGAAAATAAACATTATGGTGATCTAGCTGAACTGATTCACCTTTGGAGTTATCTAATCCTAAAAGCAGTGAGAATCCAGCAAGAGATTTTGTTGCAATTCTTAATTTTCGACGCTCACTTCTGGCATTGGAAACCTTATTATCAAGCAACTTGTTATAAACATACTCAGCATCAGAATTGGCAACGACAATATCTGAAGATATTTGCTTTCCACCAGAGATCTCTATTCCTGTAACCAATTTTCCGTTGGTCAATATTTTCGATACCAAAGTATTAAATTCAAATTTGACTCCCAAATCACGACATCTTTGCTCGATAGCCACAGATAGTTGACCAATTCCACCTTTAATATGCCATGCACCAAATGTGCTCTCCACAAATGCGATAGTTAACAAGACTGCAGGTGCACGTCTTGGATCACTTCCTGTATAGGTTGCATATCGATCAATAATCATCCTTAGGTGAGGATCTAAATCTAATTTTTCACCTAACCTTCGAAGTGAAGTGAATGGAGCAATCTCTCCTATCTGGCTAAACAAATTTTTTCGCTTGAGCAAAGGCCAAATTGATTTTAATTCAGACTCAACAAAGGATTCCCGTGAGGCCTCCCACATCCTTTCTGATCGAGCAATAATTTTCTTCCAGCCTTGACTTGCAGTGCTGCCAAATGATTTTTCTATCTCTAGGTATGTTTTTGGATTGGATAGGTTTGGAAAAGTGACTGACTTGCCATCATTGAAGTGGTAACTAAATGCTGGATCAACTGGTGTTAACTCCAAGATATGCTCTAAGCGCTTTCCGGTCTTGAGAAAAAGATCTCGATAAACTGCAGGTAGCGTTAGCAGTGATGGGCCAGTGTCAAAACCATAATCACCAAACCACTCAGTTCTACATTTACCGCCAGAGCGATCGCTATTTTCATAAACAGTTACATCATGTCCTTGACGAGCTAAACGAGCAGCAGCGCTCATGCCACCAATTCCTGCGCCAATAACTAAAATCTTTGCCATTTAAATTAGCGATCTATCGCGCCAGGTTAGTGTTTGGGTTATTCGGCCAAACCAAGAATAAAATATTAAACCAATTAGAACAAATATTGAAACTGGATGCAAGATTGCAGTGTTAGGTAAAGAACCTGTTCGTAGTGAAGAAATAACTCGACTTAAGAATATAAATATGAAAGCAAGCAAGCCTAGATCTGAGCCAGTTAATGCAGTAGCCAGCGGAATTAATCCAGTTACTGCTAGCAGGAAGATTGCAATAATACTGCCGAAGAAAGAACCGAACGCTTTCCATAGAGATTTTTGGTAACCCTTAAACAATTCTTTCGCATCTTTATACATATGACAGTTCGCAACCTGACTTGCTTCAGCCACCCCTCCTTTAAAACCTTTATCCAACAATTGGCGAGCAAGCATTAGATCATCAAGTACCTCACTCTTGACTGCTGCGTGCCCACCTGCATTGATATAGGCAGCTCGTTTTACAATTAGGAATTGACCATTAGCTACCGCCATAGATTTAATTGCAAATCTTTGGGCAATAGCCAGTGGTACAGAAGCCAACCAAGACCACTGAAGTAGTGGTTGAAAAATTCTCTGAACAAATCCTTTAGTTAACTGTTTAGGATATGGCGAAATAAAATCCCACTCTTGCATCTTTGATATTGAACTTGCAATCGCATTTTCACTCAATCTAACATCGGCATCTAGGAAAACCAGATATTCATGTTGACTTGCCTCAAACAACTGTTGGCAGGCCCATAACTTACCAAGCCATTTATCTGGAGGATTAGAGCCAGAGATTAATCGCACCTGTGAAAACTTTCTTACTTCATTAGCAGTGTTATCGATAGAGTTGTCATCGAGAACCAGAATTTCAAAATTTTCAAGCCCCTGTTGGTTAACTATTGAGGTCAGACAATCTCTGGCATTTTCCTCCTCATTTCGCATCGGAATTAAAATGGAAACAGCGTTAGGCACTTGCCTGGGTACATCTTTAATAACCCGGATAGTCAAGGAGTTTATGACCACCATTACTAGGGCAAGAGAGGCTAAAAAGAGTGTAATTTCCATTAATTATTTGCGGGTGGACCAAATCGCAATAGAAAAATGTAAGGAAGAAGAACTAGCCCAAAAGCTACTCCACCAATTAAAGCCACTCCAGGGCGATCAAAGAAAAATAGATTTCCGACAACTCCAGAGAACCAAGTCCACATAAGGAAAAAGTCAGGAACCGCCGTTGAAGTTGAAACCTTGCGTCGATCCTTTCTGAGTACGAGATTCAAAATGGCCATCAAACCCATTCCAGTCAGCAACCAACCAAAAGCATTGGAGAGCGGAATTTCAGGTTGAAATGGCACAGATGCACCGGTGAAATCCCAGACCCATCTTTCGGCAGAGACCATTTGTGGATCTAGAAATAGATCCCAAGCCATCATGCCAAATCCACCATAGAGAAAAACCCAATTTTTAGTAACTTTTCTTGCTGCAATAAACAATGGATGGGCCAGCATCACCCAAGCAAATGGGACCACTAGAGGCACGCCATAAATTTGGTAACCCAAACTTCCTGAATACTCATAGGAGCCAAATGGCCAACCAGTTCTACTGCCAATTTGTTCTATAACTAGGGCGTAGGTGAAGGTTATAGACAAAAATTGGAATGCATATACAACACCATACGCCAACATTGCATGTAGAAACATTGCAGCAGCCGCCCAGTAAACGGTTGCAATTGTCACAAGACGTAGCGGCTCATCCTCGATTAAGGGGTATGAGATTTGTAATCCAATTGCAACTATCAATGTTGCATACAAAATAAAGAGTTTCCAGCCAGCAACCTGTCTGCGCATATTTTTTCTTGGATAAAACTGGCGAAGCGACATGGGTTAATTGTGCCTCATTACTTGAGAACTCCTTGCTCTTGAATAACTGCAAATCGCGCAAATAACTCCTCTGAGTACCACTTATTTGTCTCCGTTGCAGCGATCGCCTTTAAGTGAGCATCCCCTTTATAGGCAAACTCGCGTAAGGCGGCAGCACTTTCCCACAGTGAAAAAGTTCCTTGCAGTCCGATAGGTGCCTCACCAATGCCAATTGCATTAAGCAGTCCTGAAGAGCTGTGCAAACTTTGAGTCACTGGTGGTACCGCTCTCCAAAACTGCAAATTCTTTCGCCAAACAATACGAGCTCGGGTTACTGCAGCGATTTTTCCATGCCATTCAAATTTTTCAATTGAAAATGGTTGTCGCTTAGACCATAAGCCATGGGCGGAGATGGGTCTAAGGATTGCTCGGTACTCATTATTTGAAATTTTTCGCCACATTCTTAGTACACGAGAGTTTTCCATCTCAGCAAGGCTCGACTGATCAATAGTGATTAACAATCCCCACCGAAATTGATCAGCATCCTTAGGCGTAAAACTCTCACCCTTTCCTGTACCAAGCAGCTTTATAAATGAGCCTTTGTACCTGATCTTTAACAAAAATTTATTGGTTGCCATATTCAAGATCGCAATGGGTAGAAATATTTTTTTAATCCGCCAAAAGTAGATAACCGTAATCATTTTAGGAGACCAACAGTTTGCATTATTTCAGCTATAACCTCACTTGGACTATCCCACATTGGTGCATGTCCAGTGTTTGGCAGGATAACCCACCTAGCATGGGCTGGTGCAAGTGTTTTTTCCTGACAAGTTTTAGCCGGCAGGGTGTGATCAGTGTCGCCAAATACAATTGTGATACCCACCTGAGATTCGATTTGTTTATCAAATCTCTTTCCTAACAATGCATCCCAAGCTGGAAAGTAACCAGTGGACTTTGCCATCGCATTTGTAGCATCTAGGCAGATCTCATAACTTAGCTCTTTCCAACGTGGCGAGACTGTTTCAAATCCAATTTTCTTAGCCCAGGTGTAATTTAAAAGCGAGGGTGCAAGTTTTTCCACCCCGCTAGCCATTGCTCTTAAGGCTAGTTCACCTGGATATCTTGATGTAAATGGGGTGAGCCATAATCCTGCAGGCGCTAATGCGGTTACTGTTTTTACTGCAGTTGGTTCTAGTGCTGCTAACTCTAAACTTATCCAACCACCAAGAGAATTACCGACTAAATTAAATTGATCAATGCCAATCTCTTTAAGGTTTTTTAAAACTAAATTAGCAAGTGAGGTTGGATCCATTCTCTGAATTGGTGAGTATGGAGTTCGACCATGTCCAGGCAGATCAAGGGTAATAACCTCAAAGTGCTTTGCCAGCGCTGGAATTATTGGCTTCCAAGCAGTAGCTGCTGATCCCATGCCATGGATTAAAACCATGGCCTCACCAGAACCATGAGTTTCCATCGAAAGTTTCATGTAGATAAGATTACCTTCTGATGATAAATCTGGATGTATTGCAGTTTGCCGAGAAGATTGCCGAACAAGATGTAATCCTCCTTGATGTTCGAACTCCAGCAGAGTTTGCACAGGGCCGGATTGCCAACTCAATCAACATTGATCTCTTATCTGAATACTTTATAGCTGATGTTTCTACCTTGGATAAAGATGCCCAGTATGCAATTTATTGTCGTTCAGGCAAGCGGTCAGTTGATGCTGCCACTGCTATGGATGAACTAGGTTTTTCAACTATTAATTTAACTGGTGGAATTATTGCCTGGCAAGAAGCAAATAAAGAGGTCGTTATTTAATTAAGGTAGGAATCAAATCCTCAATTAGTTTTTTTATTTGATCCCTAATTGGCCGAACATCGGCTACGCCTTGCCCTGCTGGATCTGGAAGTACCCAATCGAGATATCGCTTACCCGGAAAAAATGGGCATGCATCTCCACAGCCCATCGTGATAACTACATCTGATTGTTCAACAGCTGAGGTAGTTAAGACTTTTGGTTGTTCATGAGAGATATCAATACCTACCTCTTTCATTGCCTCTACCACTGCAGGATTTACTGAGTCGGCAGGTGCTGATCCAGCCGATCTGACCTCAACAAGATTGCCCGCTAGATGAGTCAAAAAAGCTGCGGCCATCTGTGAACGTCCAGCATTGTGCACGCAAACAAAAATAACTGAGGGTTTACTCATTTTTGTCCTTACTGGATTCAGTTAAATTTTTGGCAACTGTCATACCAATCAATCCTCCAACTATCTGTGCAGAGATAAAAAGCATTATTGAGGAAGGTGCGATGCCAGTAAATGAATTAGTAAAGGTGCGTCCAATAGTTATAGCTGGATTAGCAAAGGAGGTACTGGAGGTGAGAAGGATGGCACCAAAAATCCAAAGTGGAACATAAAGTGAAATAAGGTCATCCTGTTTTAAAAATCTAAGAATAATCCAAAGCAGTACGGCAGTGGCTAAAACCTCAGAAAAGAAAAGGTTGGAGCCATTACGTTTAATTTGGGAAACTTCCAAGAAAGCTTCTTCATACATTAAGTTTGCAATACCAACTCCAATAATTGCGCCGCTGATTTGTGCTGCGATATAGATAGCAGCATCTACAAGGTTTAGTTTTTTTAGGTAGAGCATGGCCAGCGTAACAACTGGGTTAAAGTGCGAACCGCTTATCTTGATGCCTATTCGAATTACTACTGCCAAGCCGATCGCACTTGCCAAAGCATTAATCAGTAGTCTTGTTGCAGAATCATTACTTAGTTGCGCGGCCATATGGCCAGAGCCCACCACTGCGATAGCCAAAATCATGGTACCCAAAAACTCCATACCAAATGCTCTTTTATTAAGCATCTAGACTCCTTAACCTGAAGTTTTTAAATCTGAGTCAAAATAGTAAAGCCAGCCAGGCCGACTAATAAAAAGGCAAAGCCACGTTTTAGATGAACAGTTGGTGTCTTTGCTGCTTTTTTAGAGGCGAAACTGGCAACTACTACTGCAGCAATTGAGATCAGGAGGGGGTAACCCCAATCGATTTGAGACCAAATGGTGAATTTGGCGGCAAGTGCGGTCAGACAGTTGAGGGCGATAATTAGTAACGAGGTCCCGGCAGCTTTATTTTGAGGAGTGTGAAAAAACAAGACCAATACTGGGATAGCTAAAAAGCCACCGCCGATTCCAAATAATCCGGTGAGCGCGCCAATCAATAATGAGAGTGCAACTAATGACCAAGCAGAGATCCTTTTTTCTGGGGATTCTTTGATTGGTTTAACCAACATCGAATAGGCAGCGCCTAGCAATACGATTGAAAAGCCAATCAATATAACTGAATCAGGAATACGCTCAACAAGCAAACTAAATCCAACATTGGTAATCAGCCCAAGGAGCCAGATGGTAACTGCCTCTTTTACAAGAACATCCTCAGATTTAAATTTTGGCCTCAAACCGGAAACGGCAGCTAAAAAAACCACAGCAAGTGCGGCAGTTGTGGCAGCTGCTGGCGAAAAATCAAACAGATAAAGCAAGATTGGTACTGAAACCATTGCCCCACCTGCGCCAATAAAGCCTAAAACTGCGCCAATAAAGGCACCACTTAGTATTGCGGTAAGGATTAGGCCTATCTCCATATCCAGATACTCCCACAGTTTTTGTGCATTTTTGGGAAGTAAAAAACCGCCCAAAGGCACAAAGCCCCTGGGCGGTAAATTACTTCTTTTTGATTAACTAAAGAATAGAAGCGTTCCTACATTGCTGCCAAAATCTGCCCCACCGCGTAGGAGTGCAAAAATAATCATGGCCGCACCAGCTAAGGAAAGATTTTTAAAGAATGAGATTGTCTCATTCTGCTTTGCAGTCGGATCAGTTTCTTTCCAGAAAGCATGCATAATAAAAGAGGTTGGGATTAAGAAAATAGTTATCAATAGCGCGCCAAGATCGGCATAGAAACCAAGCACGATATATACGCCACCAACTAGAATCATTAAACCACTTAGATAAACTGAAAATTTAGCCATCGGCACTTTTTTGAACTGGGCATAGCCAGTCATTGCCGAAGCCTTTGTGAAGTGGGAGATTCCAGAGCTGATGAACAAAAGCGCAAACAGCACTCGTCCAACTATTAATATGGTTTCAGTCATTTGTGTTTTTTCCTTACCACTTATTTACTTAGATTCGCCCAACAGGGCCTTAGATATAAAGGTAAGGGATACTGTCAGGTATTTAAACTAAACTTGGGGTGTGTTCAGAAAAAATTTTGTATTGCGGCTAAGTTATTACGGTAATTTATGAGCAAGCCTGAGGCGATTGCAACCATTTTGCATGTTGATATGGATGCCTTCTATGCATCTGTGACTGAACGAGATAATCCAAAATTAAAAGGTAAAGCGGTAGTGATTGGCGCAGGTCGAAGAGGAGTAGTTACCTCTGCAAATTATGAGGCCAGAAAGTTTGGAATCAGAGCGGCGATGCCAGTTTACAAAGCAAAGGCGCTGGCTCCACATGCCATTTTTATTGCCCCAGATATGACTAGGTACTCAGAGGTTTCAAAAAATGTGATGGCGATATTTGATGAGGTAACGCCACTTGTAGAACCAATCTCATTGGATGAAGCATTTTTAGATGTGACCGGTTCAAAACGATTACTTGGCACTGGCAGACAAATTGCAGATTTAATTCGAGATCGTGTGCATCGGCAGGAGGGGATCACATGTTCAGTTGGTATCGCTCACAACAAATTTATTGCAAAAATAGCCTCTAATCACTGCAAACCAAATGGGGTTTTAGAGATAGACCCAGATAAGGTTCTCGATTTTTTACACCCACTTGCTGCCAAGGAGATTTGGGGGGTAGGACCAAAAACCAATGAACAGTTAATGAAAATGGGATTACAAACAATTGGCGACATTGCCAATACACCACGGGGAACATTAATAAGAGTCTTAGGTGAGGCAGCGGGTAGCTCCTTATATGAATTAGCTTGGGGACGTGATTATCGAGATGTAGAGATTGAGCATGTAGAAAAAAGTATTAGTGCAGCTGAGACCTTTGAGGTTGATTTAGATGTGCAGGAGGAGATCTTGAAGGAGTTTTTAAGATTGACTGAAAAAAGTGTGGAACGAATGCGCGAAGGTGGTTTTGCAACCAACACAATTTCTATCAAAGTCAGATTTACCGATTTCAAAACTATATCCAGATCAAAAACTGTAGATCTGCCAATTACCGGAACCCAGGAGATTTTTGAGGTAGTAAAAAATCTCTACTTGGGATTAAAGCTTGATCGAGCCTTAATTAGATTAGTCGGGGTCTCTTTAGAGGGGTTGGTGGAGGATGAGCAGGTAAAGCAGTTGAGGTTAGGAGAGCGAGCGGCTGGGTGGCAGCAAGCTGATAATGCGGTGGATCGAATTAAGCGAAGATTTGGCCGAAGCAGTCTGCGGCCAGCCCGACTAGTCGAAGATCACGAGGAGGAGTAGGGAAAGGGGTTTCTAAAATTACGCCCAGTACTCTATATTTCGAATATGGCCCTTTCAGATCATGAAAAAAAGCTTTTAGCTGAGATGGAGGCTGCCCTAGCGCAGGAGGATCCAAAACTTCTCTCCACCCTGACTGGCAAAGCCCGCACTCGCCAAAGCTCCCGTGCCCTGTTGGGTTTGAGTATTTTGGGGTTTGGTCTGTTGGTTCTAATTAGTGGTTTGATCGCCCAGGCAACTGTGGTCGGAGTAGTGGCATTTTTGATTTGCCTAGCAGGAGCACTTTTGATCATCACCAATATTTCATTTAACCCTGGCAGCAAGAGTGTGAAAAAACCAGGTTGGAGCGCATCCTTGGAGGAGCGCTGGGATAGACGAGGTAATGAGAACTAAGTAATCAGTTCACCTGGAAAACCACCCACCCTGGGTGGTTTTTTTATGCCCTTTTTCAATGGGGAGGGTTGGGAGGCAAAGTGGGTGCGGGGGGTTGAAAGTGGGGAAAAAGGGAGTAAAGTGGTGACCTAGGGTCAATTTTGAGCGTGGGGGGTCATAGCGATGTTTCTCGGCACCCATGAACCAA
>CAZDKV010000004.1:0-88118 GCA_964506125.1 uncultured Candidatus Nanopelagicus sp. | reverse complement strand
GGTCAATTTTGAGCGTGGGGGGTCATAGCGATGTTTCTCGGCACCCATGAACCAAAGCTGGATGAAAAGGGCAGATTAATTTTGCCAGCAAGATTTAGAGATGAATTAGCAGATGGTTTGGTAATTACTAAGGGTCAAGAGCGCTGTCTTTACGTATTCCCAGCAGCTGAGTTTGCATTAATTACTGAGAGATTACGACAAGCACCAGTTAC
Organism: uncultured Candidatus Nanopelagicus sp.; assembly: GCA_964506125.1. Lineage (GTDB taxonomy): Bacteria > Actinomycetota > Actinomycetes > Nanopelagicales > Nanopelagicaceae > Nanopelagicus. Next base: position 87,906 of record CAZDKV010000004.1, on the reverse strand, counting down.
CCAGAAAAATTCCCGTGATTATTTAAGAGTGATGTTTGCTGGCGCCCATGATGAGGTGCCAGATAATCAAGGTCGAGTAACAATTCCAACTGGGCTTAGAACATACGCCACCTTAGAAAAAAATTGCGTAGTAATTGGTGCAAATACCAGACTAGAAATTTGGGATGCCACTGCCTGGAGTAAGTATTTAACAGATCGAGAAAAAACCTTTGCTGATGTTTCAGAGGAGGTATTACCTGGATTGTTTTAAATCCAATCAATTATCTATTTAGGCCACCGCCACTCATAAAGATTCGCGGCGCCACTTCCCCGGTGCCGCGCGTTATTGAAGAAGATCCGTCGAGTGGCGGTGACCTAAGTAGATAAGTGAGGCAGTAAGTCAGGTAAGGAAAAGTAAAGAGTAGGTAAGGAAAGCGAAAGCGGGGAAGGGGCAAGATGAGTGCAGATCTAGCACATATTCCAGTCGCACTTGATCAGTGCGTTGACTTGCTATCGCCGGCATTAGTAAACAAATCCAAACCATACTTATTAGATGCAACCTTAGGTCTGGCCGGTCACGCCAAAGTAATGCTCGAAAGATTTCCTAATTTGCACCTTATCGGGATAGATCGCGATCAATCAGCTATCAAATTAGCGCAAGCCAATCTTGCACAATATGCAGATCGAATCACAATTGTTAACACTACTTTTGATCAGATTGACCTGGCGTTATCTACTGCATCTGTTACACAGGTTGACGGCATTCTCTTTGACCTAGGCGTCTCCTCCATGCAGTTAGATCAAGCCGAGCGAGGTTTTTCCTACTCCCAATCTGCCCCACTTGATATGCGTATGGATCAAAACTCTTCACTTACCGCAGCTGTAGTTCTTAATACCTACTCGCATGGGGCGCTGGCAAAAATTATCCAAAATTATGGCGAGGAGAAATTTGCTAGCAAGATTGCTGAAAACATCATTAAAGCTAGAACAGCTGGTGAGCTAAATACCACCAAGGATTTGGCTGAGATTGTTAAGGACTCAATTCCCGCGCCAGCAAGAAGAAGTGGTGGCAACCCAGCAAAGCGAACCTTCCAAGCAATCCGTATTGAGGTAAATCAAGAATTGGCAATTTTGGAGCGAGCCATTCCAGCAGCCCTGACCGCGTTAGCCATAGGGGGCCGGCTTGTGGTTATGAGTTACCAATCACTTGAAGATCGCATTGTTAAAAACTTTTTTACTCAAGCAACCAAATCAATGACTCCGATAGCGCTACCGGTGGAGCTTCCTAACTCTGCGGCGAGTTATCGACTCGTATTTAACGGCAGCGCAGTAGCTGATGCCAAAGAGCAGGAGAGTAATCCGCGCTCGCAATCGATGCGTTTACGGGCGATTGAACGGTTGAGTGCCTAATGGCGATATTTGAATTAGCCCCAGCGATTAAAAACTCTCGACAGATTGTTCGAGCCCAGACAAACAAAGCTGTTCTCCGACTAGTGCCTGAAGCCAAAACTGGTCAGGTAGCTGGAAATAAAACATTTGCAACCTTTCTGCTAGCTATTTTCATTACCAGTCTGATCTCTTTATTAGTAATAAATACCGCATTAGCTAGAGATGCTTTTTTACTTGGTCAGCTAAAACAAGAGGCGCAGTTGCTAACCGATCAACGAGAGGCAATCTTGCGTGAAGTTGCAGCTAAATCATCTCCTGATCAGTTGGCTGAACGAGCTGCTCAACTGGGAATGGTGGCATCTACCAATCCAAGGTTTCTTGACATGTCAGCAGGCAAGTCATGAATCAACAACAAGTAGTCCAAGACCGGATAAGAAAGATAGTTGCAATCGCCTTAGTAATCTTGATGCTTTTTGGACTTCGGTTAATTGAAATTCAGGCAGTTCGAGCAAAAGGTTATGTTGACAAGGCAAATAATGAGTTAAGTAAATCAGCCACATTATTAGCCCCACGAGGAACTATTTATGATATCGATGGCATCGAACTGGCTAGAAGCATTTCGGCCATGAATATTGCAGTTGATCAAACTGTGGTCAATGACCCAACTGCCGCAGCTACTGTTGTTGCACCAATCCTGGGAATGAGTGCTGCCGAACTTTTACCTGAACTAGTTGGCGAGCGTAGATATGTGCTAATTGCAAAAAATATTTCTCCAGAAAAGTGGCGTCAGGTCAATCAAGCAATTGGCGATTACAACAGTAAGGTGCTCAAAGAGGTGGGTGGATTAAGCAAGCGAATTGGTGGTTTTGTTCCAGAGCGGAGTTACATTCGTGATTATCCGAGCGGAAAATTGACCTCCTCACTAGTGGGCATAATTAATGACCAAGGCGTAGGCGCTTCAGGTATTGAAAGTAGTTTAAATGGGCTATTAGCAGGGGTTAACGGTAAATATGTTTATGCAAATGGCCGAGGAAATATTATTCCTGGATCTGAAAGAGTTAGCGTTGAGGCAAAGAGCGGTACCAGTGTTCGATTAACAATTGATCGTGATGTGCAGTGGGTTGCGCAAAATGCGATTAATCAGGCAGTTGCATCCTCCCGTGCTGCATCCGGAACAGTCATTGTGATGGATCCAAAAACTGGGGCGATATTGGCTCAAGCTAGTGCACCAACATTTGATCCAAATCTTTCAAGTTCAATTACTTTGGAAAAACTGAGAAATCCAGCTGTCCAAGAGGTTTATGAACCTGGTTCAACTGGAAAGGTAATGACGGTTGCAGCCGCCTTAGAGGAAGGGCTAGTTGCACCAGAGACGGTGTTCACCATTCCTTACAAGATGAAGGTTGCCGATGAGTACTTTCATGATCATGAGAAACATCCAACTCAAAGATTAACCACAACTGGATTACTAGCAGTTTCAAGTAACACCGGATCAATCCAAATAGGTCAAAAACTTGGCAAGGATGCTTTATATAACTACTTACGTAAGTTTGGAATCGGTGAAAGTACTAACTCGAAATTGCCAGGAGAGTCAGCTGGCATTCTGCACCCAGTAAAAGATTGGTCTGGTACATCTTTACCAACAATCGCATTTGGCCAGGGGTACTCAGTCACAGCTATGCAAGCAACTTCAGTTTTTGCAACCATTGCAAATGATGGCGTTAGAGTCGCTCCTTCAATTTTGGCTGGCGTGGTTGATGAGAGTGGCAAATACACACCAGCACCAGCCAATAAATCAGTTAGGGTGCTTAGTTCGCAGACTGCTTCAACAATGCGAGCAATGATGGAGAGTGTGGTTTCAAGTAGCGGAACTGCGCCAACTGCTGCAATTGATGGCTATCGAATTGCTGGAAAAACTGGCACAGCAAATAGATTCAACTCAGCATGTAAGTGTTACAGCGGCTACACCGCATCATTTATTGGTTTTGCACCAGCTGATCAACCAAAGTATGTAATTAATGTGACAATTCAAGATCCAAAGGGCATGCATTGGGGTGGTGTGTTAGCCGGTCCAGTATTTAAAAAAGTAATGAGTTTTGTACTACAAAATGAACGAATTCAGCCAACAAAGGCACCAAAAACTACATTCATTTTAACTGAGGCAGCATTAAAATCAGCAAGTAAGAAGACTGATAAGAGCGGTGCCTAGTCATGAAAATTAGACCTCAAGTGATTTTGCAAAAATCCCTTGCAGAGTTTGATTCAAATTTATTTAATCAAGCGGTAGCAATCAATGGTGTATCAATTAATGCTCAAAAAGTTGCGGCCGGGGATCTGTTTATTGCATGTGCCGGAGCGACAACTCATGGGATCACATTTTTAGAGCAAGCTGTTAAAAATGGTGCTGTGGCAGTATTAAGCGACCGAGCTGTTCAGACAACAATTCCTGCTTTCATTCACCCAGATCCTAGATCAATGATTGGGCCAATTGCTTCATGGTTTTATGAAAATCCATTTGAATCTTTAACTTCTCTAGGCGTAACAGGCACTAATGGAAAAACCACGACCGCTAATCTAGTAAAGCAACTTTGGCAGCTCAATTCAATTAATTCTGGATTAATCGGCACCCTAGGGGTAGAAATTTTAGATAAACAGTTTGAATTAAATCGAACTACACCAGAGGCAGATGAGCTGCAAGCGATTGCAGCAACTATGGTGGAAAAACATGTTTCGCATTTAGTTATGGAGGTAAGTAGCCATGCTCTCGATCAAGGTAGAGTCAGAGGTGCTAAATACAAAGTTGCCGGTTTTTCTAATCTAACCCAAGATCACCTGGATTATCACAAGTCCATGGATCAGTACTTTCTGGCTAAAGCAAAACTATTCACCAAAGATTATGCTGAGATTGCAGTCATTAATATTGATGACCAGTATGGTAAAAAATTAGCTAATCAGATTGATATCCCTCTAGTCACCATCTCTCGCAGAGATCCCACCGCCAACTGGTATTTAGCCAAAGCTGATAAACAGCGTAATGGATATCAAATTGAAATTAAGTCAGATTCCGGTGGATACATCAATTCTGAGTTTGCTTTAATTGGAGATTACAATCTTGATAATTTACTGCTAGCTGTAGCCATGGTAAGTGTGGCCGGAATGCCAATTGACCAAATATCTAATGTGATTAGTAAGTTGCAGAGTGTGCCTGGCCGACTGGAGTCTGTTAAGGCTGGTCAGAAGTTCACTGCTTTAGTTGATTATGCTCATACTCCTGATGCCGTAGAGAGAGCTATTGCCTCTGTAAAAAGTTTTACTACTGGCAGATTAATTGGAATTTTAGGTTGCGGCGGAGACCGAGACAATAGCAAGCGCGCATTGATGGGCAAAGCGTTATTGGTCGGTTGTGATTTTGCGGTATTTACCAGTGATAATCCTAGAAGTGAGTCTGCAACAGCTATTTTGCAACAAATGACGGAAGGGTTGCAGTTAACAGATAATGCAGTTGTTGAATCAGACCGGAAGCAGGCAATTGATTTAGCGGTCAAAATGGCTAAACCTGAGGATGTAATCTTACTTATGGGCAAAGGCCATGAGGTGGGCCAGGAGATAAATGGAGTAAAAACGCCATTTGATGATCGGGTTGAGTTAGCAGAATCAATTAAAAGGCTGGTTCTTTGATGATAAAGATCTCTGCTGGGGAGTTTGCCAAGATCATCTCAGGATCACTTCATGGTATCGATCCACAGATGATAATCAACCAATCACCTGTTATTAATTCAAAAAAAGCAAGTACAGATAAGTTCTTTGTGGCTTTTGTTGGATCAAAAGTTGATGGCCATGATTATGTGAACGAGGCGATTGACTTAGGAGCTAAGTTTGCTTTAGTTAGTAAGAGTGTCTTAGCACCTCACATTTTGGTACCTGATGTCGGCCAAGCATTAACAGATTTAGCAATATATCTTCGAGACAAGTTATCTGCACTTGAGGTTGTGGGCATCACTGGCTCTCAAGGCAAAACTACAACCAAGGAGTTCTTAAACTGCATTTTGTCCATAAGTGGTAAAACGATTGCAACTGATGGAAACTTTAACACTGATATTGGAGTCCCATTGACTTTGCTTAGATGTGATGAAACAACTAAGTATTGTGTTCTAGAAATGGGAGCCCGACACATGGGTGATATTGCTCGGCTCACTAAAGTTGCAAAACCTAATGTCGGTGTGGTGTTGGTGGTGGGCACCGCCCATCTAGGCGAGTTTGGTTCAGTAGCAGCCATTGCAAAAACTAAATCGGAATTGATCACAAATTTGCCAGCAAAATCAACAGCAGTTTTAGGCACTTATGATGATTACACCCCAAAGATGGCAGACTCGCTAGATGTGAAAAAGATTTTGTTCGGACAAAATCAATCAGTTAGAGCAGCTGATGTTGAGATTCATGGCGGATTTGCTCACTTTGATTTAGTAACACCTAATGGAAGAACTGCAGTTAGTTTGCAGGTTTTAGGTGAGCACCAGATACCAAATGCGTTAGCTGCCGCTGCAGCAGCATATGCCTTGGGAGTTTCAAATGAAGTTATTGCCGAGGGGTTGATCACGGCAACCTTGGATAGTAAATGGCGAATGCAAATTGAAGAGGTAAATGGCGTGCAGTTAATTCATGATTACTACAATGCAAATCCAGAGAGTATGAAAGCAGCGCTCAAAACGCTCATCTTGTTGACCCAAGAAAGTGGCGGTTCAAGTTGGGCAATTCTTGGAAAAATGCATGAGCTAGGTTCGCTGGAAGTAGATGGACATCGAGATGTTACCTCCCACTGTCGTCAAATCGGCGTCGATCACTTAATTGCAGTTGCCACCAACCTCTACCAGGATGAGGTGAATCAATCTTTGGCTGAAAATATGCAGCAACATAACTGTTTAAATGCCCAAGCTGTTTTAGAGTTAGTCAGTAATGTTTCAATTGGGGATGTGATTTTATTGAAAGCTTCAAGATCGGAAAGATTTGAGGAATTAGCGATTTTGATTAAAGACAAATTGATTGGGGTGAGTAAGTGAGAGGTATTTTGCTATCTGGAGCAATCTCAGCATTACTTGCTTTCTTGGCTACCCCGGCCTTGATAAAAATTTTGGCTAAAAAGGGTTATGGTCAAATAATTAGAGATGATGGGCCAACCACTCATCAGGTCAAACGTGGCACACCAACCATGGGTGGACTTTCACTTATTGCTGCGGCAGTTGTTGGCTATTTTGCCAGTCATCTTATTACTGGGGTGCCGCCAACAGTCTCAGCACTTTTGGTAATTGCTTTGATTTTAGGTTTAGGCTTTGTTGGATTCTTAGATGATTGGCTAAAAGTTGCCAAACAAAGATCAATGGGTCTTAGTGCAAAACAAAAATTATTAGGACAGGCGATCGTAGCTGGTTCATTTGCCTACGCAGGCTTGCAGTTTCCGGACAAGAGTGGATTGACTCCGATCTCACTAAATCTATCTACCGTAAGAGACACTTCAATTAAGTTAGGCCTCGTCTTAGTGATCATTTGGGTCATCTTGATGGTACTTGGCACCAGTAACGGAGTGAATTTAACTGATGGGTTAGATGGATTAGCAACTGGCGCAGCCGTGATGGTGTTCACCTCATTCATCCTGATTGGTGTTTGGGAGTTTGGTCAAAGTTGTGAGGTGTCACCTGGTTTAAAGTGTTATGAAGTAAGAGACCCATTAGATCTTGCAGTTCTCGCCGCAGCGCTTGCGGGAGCTTGCGGCGGTTTCTTGTGGTGGAACGCCTCACCGGCAAAGATATTTATGGGTGATGTCGGTTCACTAGCACTGGGTGGAGGAATAGCCGGAATTGCGATTACCTTACGCACACAACTACTACTGCTAATTCTTGGATTTATTTTTGTTCTGATTACGGCATCGGTTATTTTGCAGGTGCTTTACTTTAAAATCTCTGGCGGTAAACGCATTTTCAAGATGGCACCATTGCAACATCACTTTGAATTAATGGGTTGGGGTGAAGTCACTATCGTGATTCGATTCTGGATTATTGCAAGCCTTGGTGTTGCGGCGGGACTTGGTTTGTTCTATGCCCAATGGGTTGCCTCTTGATATGAGTTATGTATCAGATCTGTCAGGAAAAAAATGCTTGGTGGTTGGAGCTGGAGTAACTGGCAGAGCTGTGGAGAAGGCACTAAAAAAATTTGGCGCTATCCCAACTTTATTTGATGAGAAAGCTCAACCTGCTAAAGATGTGGTTAATCAGATTCCGGTCAAGATTGATCTGGCAGTGATCTCACCGGGTTGGCGTATGGACCACCCTGTAATTGTGGAATTGAAACGGGCTGGGGTAGAGATGATCAGCGAGGTTGATTTTGCTTGGAGGATTAAAGAGGTGCTGGCCCCTAACCAACGATGGGTGGGAGTAACTGGTACAAATGGCAAAACGACAACTATAAAAATGGTTGAGTCAATTTTCAAAAGTGCAAAGATAAATGGTGCAGCCTGTGGCAATGTGGGACAGACTGTTATTGAGTCAGTAGTTCGTGATCAACCTTATGAAATTTTGGCTTTAGAGCTATCATCTTTTCAAATTCAGTGGAGTGATTTGCCAAAGTATGAATCGGTAGCGATCTTAAATATCGCTGAGGATCATATTGATTGGCACGGAAGCTTTGAAAGTTACGCTGCGGCCAAACTTAAATTGCTAGGCCATGGCAAAAACTCATTTGTTAACAAATCTGATAGAGAGTTATTTAAACGTGTAAAAAGTAATTCAGTAACTTGGTTTTCACTTGATACTCCATCACCTGGAGAGCTGGGAGTAGTTGAAAACCTTCTTATTGATCGAGCATTTTCACCTACCTCTGCTGAAGCACATGAGATCGCTGAAATTGTTGATGTAATACCAACTGTGCCACACAATGTTTTGAATGCCTTGGCGGCAGCAGCTCTAGCGCTCTCGCTAGGAATTTCATACTCTGCAATAAAAGAGGGACTAAAGAACTTTTCAACGGATCATCATCGAATGGAGTTAGTGCTAAGTAAAAATGAGATCAGCTGGATCGATGATTCAAAGGCAACAAATCCACATGCCGCCATCGCTTCGTTGCTCTCATACTTTAACGTTATTTGGATAGCTGGCGGATTGGCAAAAGGTGCAAGCATGGATGAATTAGTGCAACGCGCAGCAAGCCGAATCAAATCGGTGATTTTGATAGGGCAGGATCGAGAGATAATTGCAGATGCATTCGCAAAATACTCGCCTAACACCGAGATAATTCGGATTGATAAAAAAAGTGACGGAAAACAGTTGATGATAGAGGTGGTAAGGCAAGCACAACAGATCGCAACGGCCGGGGATACAGTTTTATTAGCGCCAGCTTGTGCATCCATGGATCAATTTGAATCCTATGTTGATCGGGGTCAATCATTTTCTGATGCCGTGAAAGCGATGGTGTGAGATGAGCAGCAATTTGACCATTCAGAAAAAATCTCAATTTTTAATAAAGCCTGAGCTTCCATATTACTTAATAATCTGGAGCACAGTATTTCTATCAGCTTTAGGTTTGGTTATGGTTTTATCCTCCTCAACTGTTACCTCATTGGAGGAGAATGGCAATGCTTACACATTATTTATTCGACAGTTAAGTTTCCTTGGTCTTGGATCCTTTGCTTTTTACTGGGCTTTTCGAGTACACGGCAGTGTTTGGCCAAAGATTGCTAGATTGGGACTTAGCCTCACCATTGTCATCCTTTTACTCCCATTTATACCTGGCTTAGGAAAGAATATAAATGGCAATCGCAGCTGGATTGAGATCGCAGGATTTACATTGCAGCCATCAGAGATTGCTAAATTTCTTTTGATCCTTTGGTGTGCGGTGCAACTTAGAAATGTTGGTGAGGTTGCCGGCAAAAAATCGAGCGTGAAATTACTATTTCCTGGTTTGATTTTAGTTGAATTATTGATAATTTTAGAACGCGATCTAGGAACAGCACTTTTGCTTTTTATTATTTTTACCGGAATTTTGTTTATATCTGGAGCACCGCTCAAATACTTTATTGGTATTGGAGTGTGTGGAGTAGTCGTCGGCGGAGCTTTGGTTTTGACTAGTTCATATCGGATGAATCGCTTTGTGGCTTTGTTTGATCCATTTGATGAAAGAGTTTACAAGTTTGCTGGGTGGCAACCAGCCCACAGCATCATGGGCCTGGCTAGTGGTGGGCTGTGGGGAAGTGGACTGGGAGCAAGTAAACAAAAGTGGGCGAATTTGGCAGAGGCACATACTGATTTCATATTTTCAGTAATTGGCGAAGAATTAGGATTGCTTGGTTCGCTTTTGGTTTTAACTTTATACGCTACATTGATTTATTCGATCTTAAGAGTTGCATTGAAAACCCGCGATAACTTCTCCAGGTATGCCTGTGCCGGAATTGCCTGCTGGTTTATTGCTCAGATCACCTTAAATATTGGTTCTGTCACCTCACTCTTACCGGTAATTGGCGTTACTTTGCCACTGATCTCCTATGGCGGCTCCTCTTTACTTGCTAATTTAATTGCGATCGGATTTGTATTGGGTGTAGCACGGCGCACACCAGAGATATCAGAGGGCATTAAGGCCGGTCGGATGCGAAAGTTGAGCCAGTGAGAAAAAAAATATTATTTGCAGGCGGTGGTACTGCCGGGCATGTTGAGCCAGCCCTTGCTGTGGCAACTTGGTTAAAAAATGCGAAGCCTACTTGGGAGTTAACCTTTGTCGGCACAAAAAATGGATTAGAAAACCAGCTTGTTCCTAAAGCAGGTTTTGAATTAAGGCACATTCCAAAGGTTTTAATGCCAAGACAATTTACACCTGCCACCCTGATCTGGCCCATCAAAATTATTTTTGCTACCTTGAAGGCAATCAGAGTGTGCCGTGAGACTGATTTGGTAATCGGTTTTGGTGGTTATGCCTGCCCACCAATTTATCTAGCTGCTGCGCTATTACGAAAACCCATTTTTATTCATGAAGCAAATGCGATTCCAGGCTGGGCTAACAGATTAGGAGCAGTATTTGCTTCAGAAATATTCATAGCCTTTACTCGAACCCAAAAAAAGATTGGCAGATGGCGCAAGGCTAAATTGAGCGGAATGCCAATCAGAGCTGAAATCATCGCTGCAGCGAATTTATCCCCTGAGCAATCCGCCCTAATCAGAAATAATCAGTTGGAAAAATGGAATCTATCTAAAAGTAAGCCAACCATCCTTGTTTTTGGCGGATCCCAGGGATCACGTCACATAAATGAAGCTATTTTGCAATCGCTGTCGGCATTTACAGAAAAAGGGGTGCAGGTTGTCCATTCGGTGGGCCGCAGTAATGCACTGCCAACCTCAACAGAGAATTACCTGCCGTTGTCTTATATAGATGATATGTCTTCGGCCTACCATGCAGCAGATTTGATTATCGCAAGAAGTGGAGCACTTACCTGTGCTGAACTTGCAGCGGTTGGTAAGTTCGCAATTTTGATTCCTCTACCAATTGGAAATGGTGAACAATCTGCCAATGCATTTGACCTACAGTCTGCAGGAGCTGCGGAGCTGATTGCAGATAACAAATTTAATGCTGATTGGCTGATAAGTAATTGGGATGAAATTTGGCGTAAAGCGAGCAACTTTAAACCTATTCATCGGGGTGAGTTTTCGGCAAGTGAGATTATTGGAAACCAAATTATTGATTGTGTAGAAAAGGATAAATGAGTACGAAAACTGATTATTCCTTAACGGATCTTGCGAAATTAAAGATTCACTTTATTGGAGTTGGTGGGGCTGGCATGAGTGGAATTGCTCGAATCATGCTGGCGAAAGGGTTTTCCATTTCAGGTTCCGATAAAAGTGATTCCGCCATGCTTACCTCTCTAAAAGCCTTAGGAGCTGAGATATTTATTGGTCATGCCTCTGAAAATTTAGGAGATGCTCAAATGGTAATCATCTCATCGGCAATAAATGAAAGTAATGCAGAGTTGGTGGCAGCTAAAGCAAAGGGGTTACCAGTTATTGCTCGAGCCACAGCACTTGCTTGGTTGATGTCGGAATCAACATCGGTAGCCATTGCCGGTACTCATGGCAAAACCACAACCACTGCGATGCTAACTGTTGCGTTGCAATCAGCTGGATTGGATCCCTCATTTGCCATTGGTGGCACGATAAACACTGCAGGCACCAATGCTCACAGCGGTACGGGCAAAATATTTGTTGCCGAAGCTGATGAGTCCGATGGCTCTTTTTTGGCATATAAACCCACTGGCGCGATTATTACCAACATTGAACTTGATCATGTTGACCATTTCCCTAACGAAGATGCCGTTTTCGCTGTTTTTGAGCAATTTGTAAGTTCAATTCAGCAGGGTGGATTTTTAGTTGCATGTGGAGATGATGCCGGTGTTAATACCCTAATAAAGCGAATTAAAAGATCTGATTTGCAGATCCTTCTCTATGGCAAAGGCTCCAGTAATGATTTTAGAATTGATAAAATTCACTTAGCCCCCAAAGGTTCATCATCTGTGGTTTCTAGTACTGGCCGCAAGGTGGGAGAGTTGAATTTGGCAGTATCTGGTGAGCACAATCTTCTTAATGGCCTAGCAGCCTTTGCTGCAGCAAGTGCATTAGGAGGCAGTGAGACAAAGGTATTAGATGGCTTAGCCAGCTTTACTGGAACAAAGCGTAGGTTTGAATTAAAAGGTGAGGTTGGTGGTGTAAAGGTAATTGATGATTATGGTCATCATCCAACTGAGGTCACGGTTACTCTAAAAACAGCGAAAAACCTCGCCCAGAGTGGGAGGGTAATTGTCATCTTTCAACCACATAGATACTCCCGTACCGCAGCATTTGCAACACAGTTTTCTACCGCATTGGGGTCAGCAGATTTCACCTATTTACTTGAGGTTTATGCCGCGAGTGAAAAACCGCTACCTGGTGTTTCATCATTACTTATTGCAAAGTCAATGAGTCCAAAGCAGGTTAAGTTTGAGCCTTCTATGATTGAAGTTGTTAATGAAGTAGCAAGTATGGCTAAGCCTGGTGATGTAATCCTTACCTTAGGCGCTGGAGATGTGAGCTCTCTAGGCGAACCTATTTTGCAAGCGCTAGCAAATCGTTAATTTTCGTTATGGCATTAAAGGTTAACAAAAGATTTAAAGGTTTAGTCATCACGCTAACACTCTTAACCACAACCTCCGCTTCGGCCTATTTACTTGGTTGGTCATCTATTTTTACAGTTAAGGAGATCAAGATTGAAGGCAGCAGCGAAAACTCACTTTTGCTTGGCACGCTAACTAGGCAAGGCATAGCGCCAAATGTGGGAGATCAATTAGCTCGGGTTAACATTCGATCAATAGAGAGGACACTTTCGGATTTAGATTGGCTAGAGAATGTAGATGTCTCTCGTAATTGGGCTAGCAGCAGTATTACTATTTCCGTAATTGAACGAGTAGCAATCGCCCGGGCCCTAACTAATCAAAATAGTATTGTAAATTTTGATAGCTCAGGCTCTTTATTTACTCCCACATCAGTAGCCCAAAAGCAAAATCAATCTGAACTGCCTCTTATCTCCAGTGCCAACAATGCCCAGCAGGATCTTTCCGATGTCGCCTTGTTATTACAAAAAATTCCAGCTGATTTAGAGTATTTAATTGCTGAGTTAGACCAAATTTCAATCACTAAAGCAGGCTATATCCTGATGAATTCGGCAATCAATAATCGAGCGGTGCGGATTAACTGGGGTACGGTTGAGCAGATAGATCAGAAGTTTGCAGTTCTGATAGCCCTATTGAAATTGCCGGAAAATAAGGCCATTTCGCAGGTCGATTTATCTCAGCCAGATGCACCTATTGTGAAATAGAGCCCTTGAAATAAATTGAAATTGGTAGATTTCTTCTGAGTATTTGCAAGATATTGATTGCAATATTAAATGCAGTAAATGTCGTGTCGGTGTTTGATTGCCTTGCCACTAATGCCTAGTTTTGCGTAATCACAAAAGCATAACTTTAACTCTCAACTTGAGATTTAGGGCTAGGGAAGAGGCAAAAAGTGGCAACACCGCAAAACTATTTAGCTGTTATCAAAGTTGTTGGTATCGGCGGCGGCGGCGTTAATGCTGTTAACCGAATGATTGATGTCGGTTTAAAAGGTGTTGAATTCATTGCCATTAATACAGATGCACAAGCATTGTTAATGTCAGATGCTGATGTGAAATTAGATATTGGTAGAAAATTGACTCGTGGATTAGGTGCAGGAGCCGCACCTGAAATTGGACGCCAAGCTGCGTTAGACCACATAGATGAAATTGAAGAGGTGTTGCGCGGTGCAGATATGGTTTTCGTTACCGCAGGTGAGGGTGGCGGAACTGGTACTGGTGGCGCACCCATTGTTGCCAAAGTAGCCAAGGATTTAGGTGCGCTGACAGTTGGTGTGGTAACTAAACCATTTACCTTTGAAGGTAAACGTAGAACTGCACAAGCTGAAGAGGGAATTGAAAATTTAAGAGGTGAGGTTGATACTTTAATTGTAATTCCAAATGATCGTCTGTTAGCAATATCGGATCGATCCATCTCAGCTTTAGAAGCATTCAAAACTGCAGACCAAGTTCTACTCTCAGGTGTTCAAGGAATTACTGACTTGATAACCACACCTGGCTTAATTAATTTAGATTTTGCAGATGTGAAAAGTGTGATGGCGGGTGCAGGCTCAGCATTAATGGGAATTGGATCAGCTCGAGGTGAGGCACGTTCAATTCGTGCTGCTGAATTAGCAATCTCCAGCCCACTGCTTGAGGCATCAATTGATGGTGCACATGGCGTGTTGTTATCAATTGCAGGTGGATCAGATCTTGGTTTGTTTGAAATTTCAGAGGCGGCTGAGTTGGTAGCAAAATCAGCGCACCCAGATGCCAATATTATTTATGGAACAGTAATTGATGATGCATTGGGGGATGAGGTTAGGGTAACTGTGATAGCTGCTGGCTTTGACGGCGGTCAACCTAAGCGAGTAGTGATGCCAGTAATTGATGCCGCTTCCTTAAGTGGGGAAGCGGATCCAATTGCTGCGAATGATCCACTAGCAGTTGCCTTGGACTTAAATGTTAATGGTGCTGAGCGTCCTCGAAAACGGATTACATTTGAAGATCTAGTTGCAGAAGATGAGATCGATATCCCTGATTTCATGCGGTAGTAGCCGTTATGGCTCGACTGCTCTTCACCTCAAGAAAGTTCGGTTCGCTAGCTGATCCACTATCCAGTGAGAATCTCTCTCATCTGTCTACATTAATTGGCAAACCAATTCAGGTAATGCAGCAAGTTCATGGTGATGAGGTAGTTGTAATTGATGGTCCAACACAGGCACCAATTGCCGATGGCTTAGTTACGAGTAGTAAAGAGATAGCCCTTGCAGTCAGAGTGGCTGATTGTCTGCCCTTGCTTATGTATTCAGAACAGGTCGTCGCTGCAGTGCATGTAGGAAGAAAAGGATTAGTGAATAAGGTAGCGATTAATGCTGTTGAGCAGATGCGCAAACTTGGCGCAGGTGAAATACATGGCGTGGTGGGTCCACATATTTGCGGGGAATGTTATGAGGTAGGACCAGATTTATATGCACAGGTTGGAACTAGTCACCCAGCGGCGGCGAAAAAGAGTAATTATCTAAATTTATATGCGGGGCTAGTTGAGCAATTACCTGGAATAACCCTGACTAATCTAAATCTTTGCACAAAGGAGTTAGCCGATTACTTCTCCCACCGAGCCTCTGGCGAAATTGGTAGGCAGGTTGGGGTAATTAGCTTATGAAGAGAGCTGATGAGATTGCAAGAAATCTTTCGCAGGTACAGCAGAGCATTAAAGCAGCAGCTCTTAAGTATGATCGAAATCTTGATGATCTGACGCTGATTGCTGTTACTAAAACATTTCCAAATGAAGATCTAGAGACCCTTTATTCTCTAGGAATTAGACAGTTTGGCGAAAACCGTGATCAAGAGGCATCCTTAAAAGCGGCCCAACTTCCAAGTGATATTAACTGGCACTTTCAAGGTGGGATTCAAAGCAACAAACTGAAATCAATATGCTCATGGGCATCGGTAATTCACTCAGTAGATCAATATCGTCATGCCCAGAAAATTTCAGAGTATTCAATTAATAAAGCTATGAAAATATTTATTCAAGTTTCTTTGGACACTCCAGTTGAATCTCGCGGCGGGGTTGATCCTGAGAAATTGCTTGATCTTGCAGAGCAGATATCACTCCTGCCAAATATTTCGATATTAGGTTTAATGGCAGTTGCACCAGTTGACCAGCCAGCAGAGCCCGCCTTTGCCCGGCTACAGCAAATCCATCAGAGTTTTACAACCCAGTACAAAAATGCCAAATACCTATCGGCTGGGATGAGTGGTGACTATGAAGCGGCCATTTCATATGGAGCGACACATCTTCGAATTGGCAGTTCAATACTCGGTAATCGTCCGCCGATCAAATAGATTTAAGCCATGGCTAGTGCATTTAAGCGGGTTGCTGGTTACCTCGGTTTGATGGATGAGGACGAGGTTGATCATGGGAATAATCAATTAACTGAACGAGCACCACGTCTGGTTCGATCAGCTGCCAAGCCAGTTGCTAAATCAAATGTTGAACTGTTGCCACACGCTGAGTCAAACAAAGTTATGGATCACATCATTTCTCTAACTCCGCGAACATACAGTGAAGCGAGATTAATTGGTGAGCATTATCGTCAAGGCAAACCTGTAATTATGAATCTTAGTGACATGGAAGAGAGCGAGCGTAAGAGGTTAGTAGATTTTGCTTCCGGGTTAGTTTTTGGTCACCATGGCAGTATTGAAAGAGTTACTCCAAAGGTATTTTTGCTGACGCCACCGAATGTATCTGTCAGTGTAGAGGATAAGAATTCAGCAGCGCAGGCAAGTTTCTTTAATCAAAGCTGATTTAATTTTTTCTGATGTCCTCAATACAAAACGCAATTTACTGGCTGCTTAATCTTTTTTTGCTCGCATTGATTGGTCGATTAATTCTTGACTATATCCGTATATTCAAACCAGATTTTCGACCACGAGGGGTTGTGCTTGCTCTGGCAGAACTGATTTATTCAGTGACAGATAAGCCACTTAGTTACGTAAGACAATTTGTGCCACCATTAAGACTTGGTGGGATCTCACTTGATCTATCGTTTATCGTAGTTTTCTTTGTAGTTCAGCTGTTGATGCGTTTGGTGATGGTTCTTTAGTTCTTTACAAGGTTAAGCCAAAGTCCTAATTCATTTTCACTATTATTCTCACCTGTCTGTTGATTAAACTTAGTAGCTAGTACCTCTGCCCCAATCTCCTCCTTCGCAGAGGAAATTGCCTTTGCTACTTGCTCTGGCGCATTCCAGTTCACCGTAATTCGATCACTGACATCTAATCCAATACGTTTTCGCTCCTCTTGGATTGCCCGAATAACCTCCCGAACTAAACCAGACTCAATTAGCTCTGGAGTTAAGGCTAAGTCCAATGCCAAACTCTCACCGGCATGAGAGGCAACAGACCAGCCACTTCGTGGAGTTTCAGTGACCACCAAATCATCAATCTCAATCTCAACTGTTGTAGCACCATTAGAAAGGTTTACTGGCAACTTAAAGGTTTTGTCCTCTCGAAGCTTCTTAACCATTTGAGAATGATTTACCGTAGCGATCGCCTGAGCTATTACTTGAACATCTGCGCCAAATTTGCTGCCTAAAGTTCTAAAGTTTGCCTTCACGGAGATATCTACTAAATCTGCTTGGGCAACATGAATCCCATCAAGCTTTAAAATATTTAATTCTTCAGCAATATGATTTTTGATCTCCTCAGAGATCTGCTCCCACCCTGGAGCTGAAACTAGAGCGCGGGCTAATGGTTGGCGAATCTTTACTCCAGATTCAGCGCGGGCTGATCTACCTAACTCAACCAGACGGCGAGAAAGAGCAACAGCAGTTGATAATTTTTCATCAATTAAGCTGTTGTCTGCAACTGGGAAGGATGCCAAGTGGACAGATTCAGATTGATCAGATTCAGCAACCTTGATTAAAGATTGCCAAACATGTTCTGAAATAAATGGGACTAATGGTGCCAATAACAAGGTTAGGTTCTTAAGGCAAATGTAAAGAGTGTTAAGAGCTACTTGATCGCCATCCCAAAACCTTCGACGAGATCTTCGAACATACCAATTAGATAAATCATCGATGAAGGAAGAGAGTAATGCTCCTGCCTGTTGGGAATCAAAGTTCTCCAGTGCAGTATCTACGCCCGCAATCAATTTATTCAATTCAGAGAGTATCCACTTATCCATCAGTGTTAAATCCTTGGAAAGGTGTGATACTGAAAAGTCAGCTGCATTTGCATATAAAGTGAAAAATGAGATGGTGTTCCAATAAGTCAAAAGCGATTTGCGGACTACATCAGAGATAGCCTCGTGTCCTACCCGCCTTGCACTCCATGGAGAGCCAGCTGCCAACATATACCAACGAACTGCATCCGCACCATGCTGATTCATCAAAGGCATTGGTTCCAATACATTGCCCAGATGCTTACTCATCTTGCGACCATCTTTATCAAGAATATGTCCAAGGCATAAGACTGTTTTGTAAGAGGACTGATCAAAAACTAATGTTCCGATAGTCATTAAGGTATAAAACCAACCACGAGTCTGATCAATCGCTTCGCAGATAAAATCAGCTGGATATGCAGCTTTAAACTCCTCAACAGAGCCAGGTTGATGCGGATATCCCCATTGGGCAAATGGCATCGCACCAGAGTCATACCAACAATCAATAACCTCAGGAATTCTTTGCATACTCTGGGAGCACTCCGCGCAAGCGAATTTAATATCATCGACAAATGGTCGGTGTGGATCCAGGTTGCTCAACTCTTGACCCGATAACTTTCCTAATTCAGCAAGTGAGCCAACACAAATCTCATGTTTATTCTCGCATCTCCAGATAGGCAAGGGAGTGCCCCAATAACGATTACGGGAGATAGCCCAATCAATGTTGTTATTTAGCCAGTCACCAAACCTGCCACTCTTTATAGTCTCTGGGTGCCAATTAGTTTTTGAATTTTCTCTTAGCAGCTCCTGTTTAATTGCAGTAGTTTTTACATACCAAGAAGGTTGTGCGTAGTACATCAAAGCGGTATGGCAGCGCCAGCAGTGCGGATATGAGTGTTCAAATTGTGAACTTTTAAACATTAAACCGCGACTCTTTAAGTCCTTGATTAACGCCTTATCTGCCTCTTTGAAAAAAATGCCACCTACTAGCGGTACTTCTTTCTGAAAATGACCATCAGGAGTTATCGGATTAACTACCGGTAAATTGTATTTTCGACATACTTCAAGATCATCAGCACCAAAAGCAGGTGATTGGTGGACCAAACCTGTGCCATCCTCAACTGTTACATAGTCAGCAAGAACTACAAAATGGGCATCATTTATTTCAACAAAATCAAAAGGCCTGGTGTATTTTGTGTGTTCAAGCTCCTTTCCTATAAATTTTGCAATAACTTTACGATCTTCTCCCAAAACTGATGCCAACTCAGTTGCGACGACTAATCTTTCAACTTTCTCATCGATACTTACTTCAACTACCTGGTATTCAACTTTAGGATTCACGGCAACTGCGGTATTGGACACCAATGTCCAAGGTGTAGTAGTCCACACCAATAAACTGGCTTTAAGTTCGGCTAACTTGCCAGAGGTTGCGGCAAACCTGACATATACCGATGGATCTTTTATCGTTTCATATCCTTGCGCCAACTCATGATCTGATAGACCAGTGCCACATCTTGGACAGTAAGGCGCTACCCGATGATCTTGAACCAGCAAACCTTTCTTCCAAATCTGCTGCAGAGACCACCAAACACTTTCGATGTATTGTGGTGACATAGTCCAATAAGCTTCATCAAAATCCACCCAGAAACCCATTCGTTTGGTCATGTCGGTGAATTCATCAACATGTCGTTGCACTGATTGGCGACACTTATCATTGAATGCAGCCACGCCAAACTTTTCGATATCAGCCTTTCCAGCAAAGCCCAACTCTTTTTCGACTGCAATTTCAACTGGCAGACCATGGCAATCCCAACCAGCTTTACGGATTACTTGCTTACCTTTCATGGTTTGAAATCTTGGGAAGAGATCTTTAAATACTCGAGCTTCTATGTGGTGGGTGCCAGGTTTTCCATTTGCTGTTGGTGGGCCCTCGTAGAAGCTCCACCTTGGTGCGCCATTCCGATTCTCAACGGACTTTTCAAATATTTGATTTTGGCTCCAAAAATCTAAAATTCCTAGCTCCATTGTGGGCAGATCAATTTGCGCAGGCAAGGTATTAATTGTGCGCTTCTTATTCATATCCACCCCGCATTCTAACGCGGGATCAATCCATTTCTTCGACTGAGTATTGCTCACGGGGGTGGCGGTTGGTAATTACTTGGGCCAAGCCATAACCTTTCCCCCTTCAGGGGGTATCGTGGCTATCAAGACAAAATCAAAAAAATCATCAAGCAAGAGTGTTAAATCTTCGGTGAAAAAGGCATTAAAGAAGGTAAGCAAAAAAGCTCAACCGAAAAAAGCTGTACCAAAAAAGGCAGCAAAAAAAGCGGCTAAGCGTTCGCCAAATATCGTAAAACCTTCTTTGGCTAAAAAAAATAACTTTAAAAAAGGTCCTGGAAAACCCTTTCCGGCAAAACTTCAAACTTCCACATCTGGTTCTTCCACGACTATTTCTGTTACCTCCACAATTCCTAATGCCAACGCTATGCCTGTTGTCGAAGAACGTCGATTAGTTATGTTGCCGCCTCCAAAGCCAGTGTTGAAATCAAAAAAAGCCGCAGCTCTAAAGCCCATTAAAGGTGCACCAGCGCCACTAGTGGTTCAATCTGGTGAGAATGCTTGGAGTGCTGCTGAACTTAAAGCCATCAAAGTTGAACTCTCCAAGGACTTAGTTCGATTAAGGAAAGAGTTAGAAACCGCTGAAGCCGAGATGGAAGATCTTGTGGAGGCAGCAGGTGTTGGTGCTGGCGATGATCAAGCCGATGCTGGAGCAAAAACCTTTGAACGTGAGCACGAAATGTCTCTAGTTTATAACGCTCGAGATATGGTTCAACAAACAGAGCGTGCTTTAGAGCGTATCGAAAATAAAACCTATGGCAAATGCGAAGAGTGTGGCAACTTTGTTGGCAAAGCAAGATTACAAGTTTTCCCACGCGCAACACTTTGTATGGTCTGTAAGCAGAAAGAGGAACGACGCTGAACTTAACTCAGCGAAAATGGTTGGCGGTTACCGCTTTAATTGTATTTGGCTTGGATTATGTTACAAAAACTCTAGCTATCGAGTATTTAACTAGTCAGCCAAAACAGATTTTAGGGAACTTCTTACAGTTAAAGCTGGTCTTTAACTCTGGGGCAGCATTTAGTCTTGCCAGTAGCGGAACAATATTTTTGTCATCTTTCGCCATGATCGTCGCTGCATCAATTTTCTACTACGCAAGGAAAGTTACCTCAACTGGCTGGGCGGTGGCTCTGGGGCTGGCACTAGGCGGGATATTTGGAAATCTAACTGATCGAATATTTAGAAATCCAGGGGCATTTCAAGGTGAAGTTGTTGATTGGATTCAAATTCCAAACTGGCCAGTCTTCAATATTGCGGATATGGCTGTGGTTAGTGCGGCGTTATCAATTGCAATACTTAGTTGGCGAAATATTCCTTTTAGTAAGAATGAGCCTTCAAAGTGAGTGATCGTGAGCTTCGAAGCATTTCAATTCCAGAGGGTTTAAATCAGGAACGAGTAGATGCTGCTCTTTCAAGATTGCTCGGGCTTTCTCGAAATGTTGTAGTCGGTTTAATTGAATCAGGTGAAGTAACAATTGCAGGAAAACCGGTAGGCAAGTCAGATCGAGTTGGCTCAAATGATCAATTAGAGATTTTGCTCCCAGCTGCTAAAACTGCAGCTAAATTAGTGGCGACTCCAATAGATGGGTTGAAAGTTGTTTATGATGATGAGTATTTGATAGTTATCGATAAGCCAGTAGGTATTGCCGCCCACCCAAGCCCTGGCTGGCAAGGCGCAACGGTGGTGGGTGCCATATTTGCTGCTGGTTATCAACTTGCAACCTCCGGCGCCGCTGAGCGCCAAGGTGTAGTACACCGTCTGGATGTTGGAACTTCAGGCTTAATGGTAGTTGCGAAAAATGAAGTTGCTTATGCAAATCTAAAGGATCAATTTAGAAATAGAACAGTTACAAAGGTGTATCACGCGTTGGCACAGGGTCATTTAGATCCCACCGTGGGCACAATTGATGCACCGATAGATCGTCACCCAAGAGAAGATTATCGATTTGCAGTTGTAGCCAATGGCAAGCCAAGCATTACCCATTACAAAACAATAGAAGTTTTTCCAGCAGTTACCTTGTTGGAAATTGAACTTGAAACTGGCCGCACACATCAAATTAGGGTGCACCTATCAGCTCTGCATCATCCTCTTGTTGGCGATCTGACCTACGGTGCTGATCCAGCCTTAGCGAAACGATTAGATATCTCAAGGCCCTGGCTACATGCCAAACAGATTGGTTTTGATCACCCAGCAAATGGGCAGCGCCTTACCTTCACAGCCGAGTATCCAGCCGACCTGACACGCTCATTAGAGGTTCTTTCAGATATTTCACGCTAGAAATATCGCTCAGTAGTAATCTCACCACCCATGCCTAATTCAACAGAAGCCACAAAAACCACTGAGGGTTTTGTGCATCTTCATGTGCACACCGAATACTCGATGCTAGATGGTGCTGCAAAAATTTCTGAGTTAGTCGCTGAGGTAGCACGGCAAGAGATGCCAGCTATTGCAATTACAGATCATGGAAATGTCTTTGGCGCTTTTGAATTTCACAAGTTAGCAAAAGCATCTGGGGTAAAACCCATTATTGGAATTGAAGCATATGTCGCACCAGAATCCAGATTTGATAAACGTAGAGTCAAATGGGCTGAAGGTGGAGAGGATGATGTTTCCGGTGGCGGTGCATACACCCATATGACATTGCTAGCTGAGAATAATCAAGGCTTATCAAATCTCTTCAAACTCTCATCACTTGCCTCTCTTGAGGGTTTTTACTACAAGCCGCGAATGGACCAAGAGTTACTTTCAAAGTACTCCAAGGGGATTATTGCAACCACGGGCTGCCCTGGGGGTGAAATTCAAACTCGATTACGAATGGGCGCATACAAAGAAGCTTTGAACGCTGCATCAAAAATGAGGGATATTTTCGGTGCCGAAAATTACTTTCTTGAGATTATGGATCACTCGATAGATATTGAAAAACGGGTGTTAAGCGATTTGATAAAGCTTGGCAAAGAGTTGAATTTGCCGCTTTTGGCAACCAATGATCTGCACTACACACACCATAAAGATGCAGCCGCTCATGAGGTAATGCTGTGCATTCAATCTGGCTCAACCTTGGCTGATCCAAAACGATTTAAATTTGATAATTCTGAGTTTTACTTAAAAACTGCCAAACAAATGCGTGAATTATTTAGGGATTTTCCACAAGCATGTGACAACACACTTCTAATTGCGCAACGCTGCGACACCACAATGCGTGAGGGAGAGAATCTATTACCCCAATTTCCAGTTCCTGCTGGGGAGAGTGAGGATAGCTGGTTAATTAAGGAGGCAAATAAGGGTTTAACTCAAAAGTTAAATGGCCAAGTTAGTGCCGAATACCAAGAGCGACTTAACTTTGAACTTGATGTAATGATAAAGATGGGATTTCCCGGCTACTTCTTGGTCGTGGCTGATCTTTGTAATCACGCTAGAAAGGTTGGAATTCGAGTTGGCCCTGGCAGAGGATCAGCTGCAGGCTCCTTGGTTTCATATGCCTTGGGTATCACTGGATTAGACCCAATTGAATTTGGATTGTTGTTTGAAAGATTTCTAAATCCAGAACGTATCTCAATGCCAGATATTGATTTGGACTTTGATGAAAGGCGGCGATCAGAGATGATCGCATATGCAACTACTAAGTATGGCGATGACCGGGTGGCACAAATAATCACTTATGGAACGATTAAGTCAAAGCAGGCAATAAAAGATTCAACACGAGTATTGGGCTTTCCATATGCATTGGGTGAGCGCTTAACCAAATCACTACCACCTTCAGTAATGGGCAAGGACATATCGCTATCAGGAATTTTCAATATGGATGATGAAAGGTATGGCGAGGCATCTGAATTTCGTAATCTCTACGAATCAGATCCTGATTCCAAACGAATCGTCGATACAGCATTAGGAATTGAAGGCTTAAAAAGGCAGTGGGGGGTTCACGCTGCCGGCGTCATTCTCAGTAAGGAGCCGTTACTGGATGTAATACCAATTCATCGCCGAGAATCTGATGGCGCAATTATTACTCAGTTTGATATGGGGGCATGCGAAGCCACTGGTTTACTTAAGATGGACTTTCTTGGACTTAGAAATTTATCGGTGCTTGATGATTGCTTAATTAATATTGAGAAAAATCTAGGCAAAACTGTCGTCTTGGAGACATTGCCATTAAAGGACCAAAAAACCTTTGATCTGCTTTCAAAGGGTGACACTCTTGGTGTATTCCAATTAGATAGTGCGCCGATCAGATCACTTTTAAGATCCATGGCACCAGACAGTTTTGAAGATATAGCGGCAGTTATAGCTTTGTATCGACCAGGTCCTATGGGTGAAGATTCACACAACAAGTACGCAGATTATAAAAATGGTCGCAAGGTTCCGGTGGCAATCCATCCGGAACTAGATAAGCCGTTAAATGAAATTCTTAAAGACACATATGGATTAATTGTTTACCAGGAGCAGGTACTTGCAATTGCTCGGAAGGTGGCTGGTTTCACACTTGGACGAGCTGATTTATTGCGAAAGGCGATGGGTAAAAAAGATAAAAAGATTCTAGATAAAGAAAAAGTTCACTTCGAAGAAGGAATGAAAGCCAATGGTTTCTCAGAGGATGCCATTGAAAAACTCTGGCAAACTCTGATTCCATTTTCTGATTATGCATTTAATAGAGCCCACAGTGCTGGTTATGGTCTACTTTCATTCTGGACTGCATATTTGAAAGCAAATTACCCAACTGAGTATATGGCAGCACTTCTTACTAGTGTTCGTGATGATAAAGATAAAAGCGCTCTTTATCTAAATGAATGTCGACGCATGGGGATTAAGGTTTTACCTCCAGATGTGAATGAATCTGACTCTGGTTATACCCCACGTGGCAAGGATATTAGATTTGGTCTGACTGCAATTAGAAATGTTGGAGAAAATGTAGTTGCATCAATAATAGAGAACCGAAAAACCAAGGGTAAGTATCTAAGTTTTGGTGATTTTTTGGCAAAGGTTGATTCGCATGTGTGCAACAAGAAAACAATCGAATCGCTGATTAAATCTGGCGCGTTTGACTCGTTAAATCACACAAGACGTGGATTAATGATGGTCTTCTTAGAGGCATTAGATGCTGTGACTGAAAGCAAGCGGGCAGAAGCCATCGGTCAATTTGATTTATTTGGGTTAGAAAATTCTGGTTCAGCAGTCTCTGGGGTAGATCTTGATATTCCACAAAGTGAGTGGGAGAAAATGATGTTGCTTAGTTATGAACGAGAAATGTTGGGTTTGTATGTTTCAGATCATCCGTTGCTGGGCGTGGAGCATATTCTGCGATCGATCGCTGACTTTTCGATTAGTCAATTATCTGAAGCAGCTCATGATCAAATAGTGAACATCGGCGGATTAATTACTCAGATTCAAAGAAAAGTTTCCAAACAGGGAACTCCTTGGGCAATCGTGACGGTGGAAGACTTAGAGGGAGCGGTAGATGTTCTTTTCTTCTCCAACTCATACTCAACTCATGGTGTAAATCTGGTGGAGGACCGAATAGTTGCAATTAGAGGTCGAGTTGATAAGCGCGAAGAGCCACCTAGAATCTCAGCTCTAGATTTAACTCTGCCAGACTTGAAACAAGTACCAACTGGACCATTAATTATTTCTATGGAGGCATCACGATGCACGCCACCAGTGATCGATCGTATGAGTGAAATTCTCAAGTCACATCCTGGCGCCAGAGAGGTACATTTGAGATTAATAGATGGAGAGAAAAAAACTATTCTAAAACTTGATGAGGCATTAAAAGTGACATCGTCACCCGGATTAAGTGCAGATCTAAAAACAGTTTTAGGACCAGATTGTTTAGTTGTATGAGTGGTAAATGAAGCCGCTTGAGTTTTTACCTGCCGTTGATATTAAATCTGGTCAAGTAACTCAAGGATTAGATTCTGCAACAAATGATTACACAGGCACGCCAAGGCAGGTAATTGACTCATTTATCTCAGCTGGATGTAGGTGGATTCATTTAGTCGATTTAGATGCTGCTTATTTGACAGGCGATAATTTTGATTTGATTTCAACTTTAATTAACTCATCTGTGGTAGACACACAACTATCAGGCGGCATATCCAACCCAGAAATTCTTAACCGCTCTTTATCTACTAGAGCAAAGTGGATCAACCTAGCTACATCTGCATTGCTCAACATGGCATGGGTTGAATCGATTCTCCAGTCACACGCAGAACGGGTATGTATCTCATTAGATATATCTGATGAGATGTTGGTTTCTAGAGGAAGCAAGATTGTAGTTGGTGATCTTTGGGAAAAATTAGGCGAATTAGATGCAGCTGGATGTTCTCGCTTTGTGGTCACTGATAATAAAAGTGATGGGGCGATGAGCGGCCCTAATTTTCATCTGCTTTCGGAAATTCAGCAAAAGAGTTCAGCATCACTAGTCTCAAGTGGAGGAGTTGGAAAGCTCACTGACTTAGCAAAGTTACGTCAGATGGGAATTGATGGCGTAGTAGTGGGAAAAGCTTTGTATGCTGGCCAAATCAACTTAAATGAGGCGTTGGATACTTGCTATAAATAAGCGGTGCAAGCTGATGCCTACTTACGGCAGAATAGGCAAGTGGAAGATGCAGATTTATCATTGGATAAGTTTCGAGAGTATGCTCGCAACTTCAATGTAATTCCCGTATCGAGAAAAGTTACTGATAAAAGCCAAACACCGTTATCTATATACAGCAAATTAACAAATCATAGATCCGGAACTTTTTTACTTGAATCAGCTGAGTCAGGCATCTGGGCTCGATACTCCTTTATTGGAGTAAATAGCCAGGCAACTTTAAGTGAAGCAAATGGATTGGCGACTTGGATAGGAGTAATGCCAGCTGGAGCACCCACTGACATCGACCCCCTTGATGCACTGAGAATTTCAACTGCACACCTAAAGTCGCCAAAGATAGAGGGTTTACCACCACTTACTGGTGGACTTGTGGGCTATTTAAGTTATGAGATTGTTCGACGCCTTGAAAAATTATCCAACAATTCGAAAAATGATGTTGCGATTCCCGAAATAGCAATGATGCTCACATCTGATCTGGCAGTTTTTGATCATCATCTTGGTGAAATTACCTTGATTGCTAATGCCATAAATTGGGACGGTAGTTCAGAGCGAGTGGATTGGGCATATCAAAATGCTGTTGAGCGATTAAATAAAATGGAAGAAGATTTAGCAAGACCGATTCAGGATTGGCAACTAGATGTGCAAGGCCGTAAATCTCCACAGTTTGATCGAAATACAACAGACGAGAGCTATATCGCCAAGGTTAAGTTGATCAAAGAGGAGATCAAATCAGGTGAAGCCTTCCAGGTCGTTTTGTCACAAAGATTTTCAATGCCAGCAATTGCTGAACCATTTGATTTATATCAGGTACTGCGTGAGCAAAATCCCAGTCCGTACATGTATCTGTTTCGATTCAATGATGGTTTATCAATTGTTGGATCAAGTCCAGAAGCACTGGTTAAGGTGACGGGTGATGATGTGGTTATACATCCAATCGCAGGGACTAGAGCCCGAGGCGTAGATAGCAAACAGGATCAAATAATCGCTAATGAACTTCTGAAGGACCCAAAAGAACGGGCTGAGCACTTGATGTTAGTTGATCTAGGTAGAAATGACTTGGGCAGAGTATGTAAGCCAGGATCTGTTGAGGTCACTCAATTTATGCAAATTGAGAAATATTCACATGTAATGCATATTGTCTCGACAGTTGTTGGAAAACTATTACCGAAAACTTCGCCAATAGAGGCTTTGTTCTCAGTTTTTCCAGCTGGCACATTATCTGGTGCGCCAAAACCTAGAGCTATGCAAATAATCGAAGAGCATGAGCCAACTCGACGCGGTATTTATGGTGGAACTATTGGATACCTTGATTTCAGAGGAAATATCGATGCCTGCATTGCAATAAGAACTGCAGTCATCAAAGATGGTGTTGCCTATGTTCAAGCAGGAGCTGGCATCGTGGCAGATTCAGATCCAGCATCTGAAAATCAAGAATGTATTAATAAGGCAGCAGCAGTCTTGGGAGCGATTGCCACAGCTAATGCAATGGCTGGTGCTAAATGAAAGGTTCAATAATCGGAAGTTTAATTATCATTTTCATTGCAGCATTCTTAATCCTTCGTTTAAGTAAGCGAGGATCGATGAGTAAATATGAAAAAAAGCCGCAAAGTAAATGGAACTCACTCTCAGAAGGAGTCGACCCGACAGATGAATGACTCAAATGTGTTAAAAGCAATTATTGATGGTGTTATTGAAGATGTCGAAAAAAGATCTGTACCAATTACCCAATTACGTGAGCAGATTGAAAATGCACCTAAATTGCGTGGAGCTTATAAATCTCTGATACAGCCCGGCATGCGATTGATTGCAGAGGTAAAGAGGGCCTCGCCTAGTAAAGGTGAATTAGCATCAATAACTGACCCAAAGATGCTTGCTGCAAAATATCAAGAGGGTGGAGCAGATCTGATTAGCGTGTTGACAGAGGAGCGAAGATTTAAGGGCAGCATCGCTGATTTAGTCTCTGTCCGATCTGCAGTTGATTTACCAGTGCTAAGAAAAGATTTTATAGTAACCGAATTTCAAGTATTTGAGTCACGTATCTTAGGTGCTGATTTGATTTTGCTCATTGTGGCTGGACTTTCAAACTCGCAACTAAAAGATTTCTATCAACTATCAATAGAGTTAGGAATGGATGTTCTTGTTGAAATCCATGACTTGAATGAAGCGGAGAGGGCTATAGAAATTGGTGCACAAATTATCGGTGTAAATTCTCGCAATCTTAAAACCTTGGAGGTTAGCCAGAAGGTTTTTGAGTCTATTCTTCCTGAGCTACCTAATGATCTTGTAAAAGTGGCTGAATCAGGCATTAGTACTCGCGAGCAGGTTGCATTAGTCGAGAGTTTAGGCGCAAATGCAGTTTTGATTGGCGAGAGCTTGGTTAAAGCAGGTAATCCAGTTCATACCATTAAAGAACTTCTAAACCGATAGAGAGCCAATAAACTACAACCATGTCTACTGGTAAAAAAATTGATGATTTAGATTCAACCTTAATTGGGCACTTTGGTCCCTACGGTGGCCGATTTGTACCAGAGGCATTAATCGCTGCTTTAGATGAGTTAGCAGCTGCACATTTATCCGCACAGTCAGATCCAAAATTTCAAGCTGAACTAACAGAGCTTCATAAGACTTATACTGGTCGACCAAGTATTTTGACCGATGCTAAGAGATTTTCCGAATTTGCAGGTGGAGCTCGAATACTTTTGAAACGTGAAGATTTAAACCACACCGGTAGTCACAAAATTAACAACGTTTTAGGTCAGGCACTATTAACAAAACGTATGGGCAAAAAACGAATTATTGCTGAAACTGGAGCAGGGCAGCATGGTGTGGCTTCCGCTACGGCTGCAGCTTTATTTGGACTTGAATGTGTTGTTTATATGGGAGAGGCTGACACAAAGCGTCAGGCTTTAAATGTTGCCAGAATGAAACTACTAGGTGCAACAGTGGTTCCTGTAACTCAAGGGTCGAAAACATTGAAAGATGCAATCAATGAAGCGATGCGTGATTGGGTTACTAATGTTGCTACCACGCACTATTTGTTAGGCACTGTCGCTGGTCCACATCCATTTCCAACTATGGTGAGAGATTTTCAGCGAATCATCGGCGTTGAGGCACGTGAACAAGTATTGGCATTAACCGGCAAACTTCCGGATGCGGTATTGGCCTGTGTTGGTGGTGGTTCAAATGCAATCGGAATATTCCACCCATTCATTGATGACAAATCAGTTCGACTGATTGGTTTAGAGGCTGGCGGTAAGGGAATAGAGACTGGGCTGCACGCATCAACAATCTCTGGAGGTAAACCTGGCGTTCTTCATGGTACTCGTTCTTACGTTTTGCAAGATTCAGATGGTCAAACAATTGAATCACATTCAATCTCAGCTGGTTTAGATTATCCAGGTGTAGGACCAGAGCACGCATATCTCAATGACATTGGTAGAGCCGAGTATCGTTCAATCACAGATGACCAGGCCATGTATGCATTTTCATTATTATGTAAATCAGAAGGAATAATTCCAGCTATTGAAACCGCCCATGCTTTGGCGGGAGCATTGGAGCTAGGTAACGAATTAGGGAAAGATGCGACAATTTTGATTAACCTCTCGGGTCGTGGTGATAAAGATGTTCAAACTGCAGCTGAGTACTTTGGACTGCCTAGTAAATGAGTGTTTTGCTGCAGGAGATGTTTGCTGATGCAAAAAAGAATAAGCGAGCAGCATTAATTGGCTACATACCAGCAGGTTTCCCGGATCAAAAAAGTTCATTAAAAATTATAGAAAGTATGGTTGAGGGCGGAGTAGACGCAGTAGAGATTGGGTTCCCTTACTCAGATCCAGTAATGGATGGTCCAGTTATTCAGGCTGCTTCTGAGCAAGCAATTAAAAATGGTGCGGGCGTCAAGGAAGTTTTTGATCTATTGAAAAATACAGTCGCACTTAAGGTGCCAGCCATGATTATGAGTTATTGGAGTCCGATAGAAAAATATGGCTCTGAAAATTTTGCCAAGATGGTTTCAACCGTTGGTGGCAGTGGCGTCATAACACCTGACCTGACGGTTGAGGAATCAATAGAGTGGAAAAAACAAGCAGACAAAAACTCCATTAACACCATATACGTAGTAGCCCCCAGTACAACAGATGAGCGATTAGCTAAAGTGAGTGCTAACTGCTCAGGATTCATTTATGCTGCAAGTTTGATGGGCGTCACTGGCGCACGGGAAGTAGTCTCAGGAAACGCTAAGTCTCTTGTTGAGCGTATTAGAAAGATTAGTCAAACACCTGTTGCGGTAGGTTTGGGAGTATCAAATAAGGAGCAAGCTAGAGAAGTAGCTTCATATGCAGATGGAGTCATAGTTGGCTCTGCCTTTATTAAAATTATTCAAGAACATGGTTCGGGAAGAAAAGGTTTGAAACTAGTTAAACAGCTAGCTAGGTCGTTATCAGAAGGAGTGCGAGATGCGCGATAAGTTCAATATATATCAGCCATGGCTAACCTTGATCGCACGATTAATTTTGGGTGGTGTGTTATTAGCTGCGGGTGGTTTAAAAATTGGTAATTTACAAAAATCTGCCATGTCTGTCCGGGCATATGAATTATTACCAGTTGGGTTAGCAAATTTCTTTGGTTATGTCTTGCCATGGATTGAAATAGGAATGGGCTTATTGCTGATAGCTGGAGTGGCAGTTTCAATCGTCGGCTTACTAGGTGCATTAACTATGTTCGCATTTGTTGTTGCGATAGCTCAGGCATGGGCTCGGGGTCTGAGCATTGACTGTGGATGTTTCGGCGGCGGTGGCCAAGTAGACCCAGAAGACACCAAGTATCTCTCGACCATCCTAAGAGATATAGGATTCCTGCTATTAGGTGTTTACCTTTACTATTTCCCAAAGGGTAAATTTGGGATAGAAAAATAAGGAGTGAAAATGGCGTCAAATTCTGCTGGGGACAAAGGCACGCGCAATCTTGTGATTGGAATGATTGCCTTTATTGTAGTTGTTGGCGTGGTGTTCTCCTTAATTAGCAATAGATCTAGTTCAACTGCAGCAATCCCTGCAACCGTATCTGAGGCCGACGGTTATGGCATTGTTCTAAATCCAGAAAAAACACCAACCATAGATGTCTACTTGGATTACCAATGCGCAGCTTGTAAGTACTTTGAAATCGTAAATGGTGGATATTTAAATGAAGTAATAGCTCAAAAGAAGGCAAAGGTTGTCTTTCACCCTATGACTTTCATAGGGCCGGAATCGGTGCTTGCAGCTAATGCCGCGGCCTGCGCTGCTGATGAAAATGAATTTGTTGATATGAATTTAGCTTTGTTCCAAAATCAGGCTGATCAAAGCAACACAGGTAAGTGGTCTAAGGAGTATTTAATTCAATTGGGCAAATCAATTGGCATCACATCATCAAATTTTGAATCATGTGTAAATGATGGCAAATATGTCAGGTGGACTAGCAATGTTGCTGCAGAATCAGGCAAAGCAGATGTCAATTCGACTCCAACCGTATTTATAAACGGTAAAGAGTTGGATAGAGACAAAGGCGAATACGCTGATTTAGGCAAGTTCAGAGCTGCGCTAGCGGCTGCTGGCGTCAACTAATATTTCCCAATAACTGAGGGCAGCTGTTGATTCCTACTCCAACGCAGTCAAGCATCGAACTTGGACCACTAACAGTTCATTTCTATGCTCTGTGCATAATAACTGGAATTGCTACTGCAATTTGGTTAGGTAGAAAGCGATATGCCAATTTAGGTGGTAACTCTGAGGATGTATCAGAGGTGGCAATTTGGGCGGTTCCATTCGGAATCGTTGGTGGACGTGTTTATCATGTTATTACCTCACCTGAGCAATATTTTGGAGAAAATGGAGATCCAGTCGATGCACTTCGGATTTGGGAGGGTGGTTTAGGTATTTGGGGCGCGATTTCATTTGGAGCATTTGGTGCTTATCTTTACTTTAAGACACACAAAACTACTTTGACATTTCCTCAGTTTTTGGATGCCTTAGCTCCAGGTGTTGTGATAGCACAAGCAATTGGCAGAGTTGGCAATTATTTCAACCAAGAACTCTTTGGTCGGCCAACAACTCTTACTTGGGGGCTGGAGATTGATCCGGGGAAAAGGCCACCTGGATATGAATCATTTGCGACCTTCCATCCCACATTTTTATATGAATTAATTTGGTGTCTTCTAGTTGCCTTTCTCTTGATTAAGTTACCAGGTCCACTGAAGCGAGTAATTACACGAAATGGCGACATATTCATTCTTTACGTGCTGGGTTACACCATTGGCCGATTATGGATTGAAGCGCTTCGGATTGATGAGGCTAATTTGATACTGGGTCTTCGTTTGAATATTTGGGTTAGTTTGATTGTGATGATTGCTTCAATTTTGTATCTTGCTAGAAGCAAAGGCCGTGGCAATGCCAAGGAAAAGACTGTATCAAGTTAGTATTAAGTAATGGGCTTAGAAGAGGTTCAAGCACGTAATTTGGAACATCGAGCTAACAAGGCGGGCTGGCTTCGCGCGGCCGTGCTCGGCTCAAATGATGGGCTGGTTTCAACAGCAAGTTTGATGATTGGTTTTGCGGCTGCAGATAAAGGCGATTTTTTAATTACTGCCGGATTAGCAGGAATTGCTGCTGGTTCAATGTCGATGGCAGTAGGAGAGTATGTTTCAGTTAAATCTCAAAATGATATTGAAAAATCAGATCGTGAGATCGAAATAAAGCAATTGGAAATGGACCCCGAGGGTGAGTTCAATGAGTTAGTGGATATATATGTTAAGAGAGGTCTCACCGAGGAACTAGCACGACAGGTTGTTACTGCTATGCATAAGCATGACGCACTAGATGCACATCTTAGGGATGAACTTGGGCATTTTGATCACACTAGAGCAAGACCAGTTCAAGCTGGCATTGCATCTGCGATTGCCTTCACGGCTGGAGGTTTGGTGCCACTATTAGGCGCATTAGTCTCATCTGAAAATCAGGTTAGTTTTGTATTGCTCTTCACGGCTTTTGGCTTGATTGCAGCCGGGTTTATATCTGCAAAGATTGCTGCATCTCCACTGCCTAAAACGATCCTCCGTATATTTGCTGGTGGAGCCCTAGGGGTTGTAATCACCGCTGGAATTGGCTGGTTAGTAGGACTGACCGGGGTCTAACACTCCTGATACCCTTAACCTGCAGGTTTATTTAAAGTTGGGCCATCGTCGTCCCGACCCATATTGGGAGCGACTGACGCAATTGCAAGTACAAAGTAGTTTCTCAGCCATGCCAAGTCCACTTGGTCTGTATGACCCTGTCCATGAACATGATGCATGCGGTGTGGCCATGGTGGCAACACTTAATAAAATAAAATCACACGAAATTGTTAGTAAGGCGTTAACTGCACTGCGCAATTTAGAGCATCGAGGCGCTTCAGGTGCTGAACCAGATAGTGGTGACGGTGCTGGAATTTTAATTCAGGTGCCGGATAGCTTTTATCGATCAGTGGTCTCATTTGAATTGCCCAAAGTCGGTGAGTATGCAACTGGAATCTTTTTTGTAAAGAGAAGTATTGCACTTGAGATTGACAAAATTAATCAGATAGCAACTGAGGAGGGTTTATCTATTCTCGGCTGGCGTGATTTGCCAATTAACTCAAGCTCAATTGGTAAAACTGCACTCTCAGTAATGCCAGATTTCAAACAAATTTTTCTCTCGGGCTTAAAGAATGAATCAGATCTTGTTCTAGAAAGAATGGCATTTTGCTTTCGTAAAAGAATTGAACACGCTTTCCCAATCTATGTACCGTCACTTTCATCCCGCACAATTGTTTACAAGGGCATGCTCACCACCGGCCAACTAGAAGATTTTTTTCCAGATTTATCTAACCCATTAGTTGAATCTTCAATGGCACTAGTGCACTCAAGATTTTCGACCAACACATTCCCATCATGGCCATTGGCGCATCCATATCGATATATAGCTCATAACGGTGAAATTAATACCGTGAAAGGAAATCGAAATTGGATGAGAGCCAGGGAAACTCTGTTAGAAAGTGATCTTATTCCTGGTGATCTAAAACGATTATTTCCAATTATTGAAAATTCTGGCAGCGATTCTGCATCCTTTGATGAGGTATTAGAACTTTTGTATTTAGGTGGTAGAAGTTTGCCCCATGCAGTTTTAATGATGATTCCAGAGGCTTGGGAAAACCACAACACGATGTCCAAAGCGAGAAGAGATTTTTATTCATTTCATGCAACGCTAATGGAGCCGTGGGATGGACCAGCATGTGTGACATTTACTGATGGAAAACAAATAGGTGCCGTGCTTGATCGAAATGGTTTAAGGCCTTCAAGATTCTGGGTTACTGAAGATGGATTAGTGGTATTGGCAAGTGAGGTAGGTGTTTTAGATTTCAAACCTGAATCGATCATAAGAAAAGGCCGACTGCAGCCTGGAAAAATGTTTTTAGTTGATATTGAAGAAGGACGAATCATTGAAGATGATGAGATCAAAGAAAACCTAGCAAACGCATTTCCATACTCAGAATGGCTCCATGCTGGCTTGGTTAGATTAAGTGACCTACCAGCCCGCGAACACATTGTTTATCCACACTCTTCAGTAGTCAGACGGCAACGTGCTTTTGGATACACCGAGGAGGAGATTCGATTAATCATCACACCAATGGCGAAAAACGGAGCAGAACCACTAGGTTCAATGGGTACAGATACGCCGATCGCAGCCTTATCTCAAAAGCCAAGACTTCTTTTTGATTATTTCGCCCAGCTATTTGCACAGGTTACAAATCCACCCTTAGATGCGATTCGAGAAGAGTTAGTTACATCTTTAGGTGGATCAATCGGTCCAGAACATAATCTGCTCGATCCAGGACCGGCCTCATGTCGGCAAATTTCGTTACAGTTTCCAGTTATAGATAATGATGAATTAGCAAAAATAATTCATGTTAATGCTGATGGCGATCAACCTGGTTTTGCAACCCATGTTGTGCGCGGCTTATTTCCAATTGCTGGTGGTGGGAAATCATTAGTTTCAAGGATTGAGGAGATTAGAGCGGAAGTATCAGCTGCAATAGATAATGGGGCAAGAATTATTGTTTTGTCTGATCGAGACGGGGATGCGGAAAACGCTCCTATTCCTTCTTTGCTGCTCACATCGGCGGTCCATCACCACCTGATTAGAGAAAAGACACGGACCAAAGTTGGACTCGTTGTGGAAAGTGGTGAGGTTAGAGAGGTTCACCATGTGGCACTTCTTATCGGATTTGGTGCTGCAGCGGTAAATCCTTATCTTGCAATGGAAAGTGCGGAGGATCTAGTTCGGCAGGGTGTTGTCAATGGCATTACTCCAGAAAAAGCGGTGCGAAATCTAATTAAGTCTCTTGGAAAAGGTGTTTTAAAAGTTATGTCCAAGATGGGCGTATCCACGATTGCTTCTTATACCGGCGCGCAGGTTTTTGAAGCAATCGGTCTTTCTAAAGAGGTGGTTGATGAATATTTTGTTGGAGCTACCTCAAGATTGGGTGGAGTAGGGATTGAAATCATCGCTCAAGAAACGATTAAACGTCACCATGTTGCGTATCCACCTGGTGGAGAGATTCCAGGTGCCAAGAAACTTCAAATTGGTGGTGAGTATCAGTGGCGTCGTGATGGCGAACCACACCTGTTTGATCCAGAGACTGTATTTACTTTGCAGCATGCAACAAGGTCAAAGCGTTTTGATGTGTTTAAACGGTATACAAACAGAGTTGATGAGCAGTCTCGCAGATTGATGACAATTAGGGGCTTATTTAAGTTTAAAGAGGGAATCAGACAACCAATACCAATTGATCAGGTTGAGCCAGCTAGTGAAATACTTAAAAGATTTGCAACCGGAGCAATGTCTTACGGATCAATATCGCAAGAAGCCCATGAAACATTGGCAATTGCAATGAATCGAATTGGTGGTAAATCAAACACTGGCGAAGGTGGGGAAGATCCATCTCGGAATACACCCGATGCAAATGGGGATTTGCGTCGTTCGGCGATTAAGCAGGTAGCAAGTGGCAGGTTTGGTGTTACAAGTGAGTATCTGGTTAACGCTGATGATATCCAGATCAAGATGGCTCAAGGAGCTAAGCCAGGTGAAGGTGGTCAATTACCTGGTAACAAGGTGTATCCATGGATTGCGAAAGTGCGTTACTCAACACCAGGCGTTGGTTTAATTTCACCACCACCTCATCACGACATCTATTCAATTGAAGATTTGGCACAGTTAATCCATGATTTGAAGAACGCAAATACTAAAGCTCGCATTCATGTGAAACTAGTTGCAGAGG
The DNA here is from genome assembly GCA_964506125.1 of uncultured Candidatus Nanopelagicus sp. GTDB lineage: Bacteria > Actinomycetota > Actinomycetes > Nanopelagicales > Nanopelagicaceae > Nanopelagicus. The sequence goes on along the minus strand of CAZDKV010000004.1, from coordinate 51,185 downwards.
TTGGCGTCGGTACAGTTGCAGCTGGCGTTAGTAAAGCACATGCAGATGTAGTTTTAATTTCAGGTCATGATGGTGGAACTGGCGCATCACCTCTTACATCACTTAAACATGCCGGCGCTCCTTGGGAGTTGGGATTAGCCGAAGCTCAACAAACATTAATTCTTAATGGTTTGAGAGATCGCATTGTCGTTCAAGTAGATGGGCAGATGAAGACCGGCAGAGATGTTGTCATTGCCGCACTTCTTGGCGCTGAGGAATTTGGTTTTGCAACTGCACCCTTGGTTGTATCAGGCTGTGTAATGATGCGTGTTTGTCACTTAGACACCTGCCCAGTTGGAGTAGCCACTCAAAACCCAGAGTTGCGCAAGAAATTTAATGGAAAACCAGAGTTTGTAGAAACTTTCTTTGAATATATCGCAGAAGAGGTTAGGGAATTGTTGGCTCAACTTGGCTTTAACAAGTTAGAGGATGCGATTGGGCAAGTCGAGATGCTTGATACAAAAGCTGCAACAGATCATTGGAAAGCCAGTGGTCTTGATCTTTCACCAATACTAGTGGCTCCGAAAAGCAATGCGGTTCGTAGCAATACCTCACAACAAGATCATGGTTTGAATCAAGCACTTGATAACCAATTGATCACTTTAGCCAAACCAGCTTTAGAAGATCAGAAAGCCATTCGACTAGAGATGGCAATCGCAAATGTGAATAGAACTGTGGGCACAATGCTGGGTAGTGAGATTACTCGAAAGTTTGGCGGAAATGGTTTACCAGCAAACACAATAGAGATTACTTTTCATGGATCGGCCGGACAATCATTTGGCGCCTTCATTCCATCTGGGTTAACCCTCAGGCTTTATGGTGATAGCAACGACTATGTAGCTAAGGGATTGTCAGGCGGTAGAGTAATTATTAGACCAGATGAACGAGCAAAATTTAAATCAAACGCAAATGTTATTGCTGGAAACGTAATTGGTTATGGAGCTACATCTGGTGAAATTATGATCTCAGGCGTAGTTGGTGAAAGGTTTTGTGTCCGAAATTCAGGGGCTCATGCAATAGTTGAGGGAGTCGGTGATCACGGGTGTGAATATATGACTGGTGGGACTGTCATAATCCTTGGAGGCATCGGTAGAAATTTTGCTGCAGGAATGTCTGGCGGCATGGCCTTTGTACTGGACCTGGATGCATCCTTAGTAAATACAGAAATGGTCGATTTGTTGACGCTTCCAGGTGCACATGAGGAATTTGTAAAGTCGAGCCTGTCTAATTTTTTCGTAGAGTGTGGATCTGTAGTCGCAAGGGATTTGCTCGCCGACTGGGACAAAAGTAAATCGAGATTTACTTTGGTGATGCCAAGAGATTATGCAAGAGTTCTTGAAGTTATGGCTAAGGCGCAGCGTGAAGGGATGCCAGTTGAGGATGCTGTGATGGAGGTGGTTAGTGGCTGATCCAAAGGGATTCTTAAAAAGTGGCCGAGAGCTACCAAAACGCAGACCTATTGATGTAAGAATTCAAGATTGGAAAGAGGTCTACGAACATCAAGAGTTTTCCCATCTACAAAAACAGGCTGGGCGTTGCATGGATTGTGGCATCCCTTTTTGTCACCAAGGCTGCCCGCTTGGAAATTTGATTCCAGAGTGGAACGATCTAATTTGGCGAGGTGAAAAACCAGAGGCAATTGATCGACTTCACGCCACTAACAACTTTCCAGAGTTCACTGGCAGGTTATGTCCTGCACCATGTGAAACAGCATGTGTGGTGGCCATAAATGATGATGCGGTAACAATTAAACAGGTTGAATTACGAACTATCGAAGAAGCGTTTTCAGAGAAGCGAGTTGTACCTTTAATTCCAGATCGGCTTTCAGGAAAAACTGTGGCAGTGATCGGATCGGGGCCAGCGGGTCTGGCAGCTGCACAACAATTAACTAGAGCAGGCCACACAGTGGCGGTGTATGAGAGAGCTGACAAAATTGGTGGCTTGCTTCGTTATGGCATTCCTGAATTTAAGATGGAAAAGTCAGTAGTTGATCGAAGGCTCTACCAAATGGAGCAAGAAGGAACAAGATTTAGAACTGGCGTCAATGTTGGAAAAGATATTTCAGGCTCGGCATTAAGAACCAGATATGACGCTGTGGTACTTGCTATAGGTGCAACTAATTGGCGAGAGTTGTCGATTCCCGGACGAGAGGCAAAAGGTATTTATCAGGCAATGGAGTACTTGCCGTGGGGCAATAAACAAGCACTTGGTGAGTTAGATGCAGAACCAGAGATAAATGCTGCCGGCAAAAATGTTGTGATCTTAGGTGGAGGCGACACAGGAGCTGATTGTTTGGGTACGGCAATTAGACAGGGTGCTAAGTCTGTGACTCAGTTAGAGATTCAACCAAGGCCATCAACGGAGCGACCAAGTGAGCAACCCTGGCCAACATATCCAATGATTTACCGAGTGAGCAGTGCTCATGAAGAAGCTGGTGAACGTTTGTACTCAGTATCAACAAAAGAATTTTTAAAAGATAGTTCAGGAAATTTAACCGCATTAAAATTAGTTGAAACCCAAGTTATAGATGGAAGGTTTCAAGAAATAACTGGAAGTGACAAGATAATTCCCGCCGATTTAGTCTTTTTGGCTTTAGGTTTTTCTGGGCCGGAAAAAAGTGATTTATTAAACCAACTTGAGGTTAAAGTAGATGAAAGAGGCAACATTGAACGCGATCACAACTACGCAACGCAAGCAGATGGAGTATTTGTTTGTGGTGATGCTGGCCGTGGTCAATCACTAATTGTTTGGGCGATAGCAGAGGGGCGAAGCGCTGCAGCGGCTGTGGATAGGTATTTAACCGGAAACACGCAGTTGCCATTTCCTATTGAACCCACTGCTCGCCCGATGATGGTTTAGGGTTTTTACTATGCGCAGAGCCAAGATCGTTTGCACAATTGGACCGGCGGTTGAATCCGTGGAAAAAATTACCGAGTTAATATCCGCTGGAATGAACATGGCTAGATTAAATCTTTCACATGGTGGGCATTCCGAACATCAAATGAGAATTAACAACGTTAGAAAAGTAGCAAAAGAATCTGGAAAAGCTGTCGCTGTTCTAGTAGATCTTCAAGGTCCAAAAATAAGATTAGGAAAGTTCAAAGATGGGCCTCATGATTTAAATCAAGGGGATTTGTTCACAATAACAACAGATATTATAGAAGGAACAAAAGAGAGAGTCAGCACAACTTATAGTGGCTTAACTAAAGATTGCCGTACTGGCGACAAGATTATGATCGATGACGGAAAAGTAACTGTCGAGGTAATTGAAGTTAAGGGCAATGATGTTGTAACGAAGGTAATTCATCCAGGTAGCGTAAGTAACAATAAAGGCTTGAATCTGCCAGGAGTTGCAGTTTCAGTTCCGGCATTATCCGAAAAGGACATTGTCGATTTAAAATGGGGTCTAAATGCCGGTGCTGATTTCATCGCTCTTTCATTTGTGCGCAGCGCGGCGGATGTAAAAGATGTTCATCGGATTATGGCGGAGGTTGGTATCCGCGTGCCTGTGATTGCAAAGATTGAAAAACCACAAGCGGTAGCCAACTTACAAGAAATAGTTGATGCGTTTGATGGAATTATGGTGGCACGAGGAGACCTTGGGGTTGAGCTGCCAATTGAGGATGTGCCAATGGTTCAGAAACAATGCATAACTATGGCCAGGGAATCAGCAAAACCGGTAATAGTCGCTACTCAAATGCTGGACTCAATGATTAACAACTCCCAACCAACGAGGGCTGAAGCGACTGATTGCGCTAATGCAGTGTTAGATGGCGCTGATGCTTTGATGCTTTCAGGAGAGACAAGTGTTGGCGAGTTTCCTATTGAATCTGTGAAGATAATGTCACGTATTATTGAAAGAACTGAAGAAATTGCATTGGATCAAATTCCTCCATTGAAACATTCACCTGCCACTAAGGGAGGGGCTATCACCAAGGCTGCAACAGAAGTAGGACTCACTGTCGGAGCTAAATATTTAGTTGCGTTCACTCAAAGTGGTGATTCAGCTAGAAGAATGTCAAGACTTAGATCCCCCATACCTATGTTGGCTTTGACACCAGATGTGGGAACTTACAACCGTCTGGCACTTTCATGGGGTGTCGAGTCAATGTTAACTTCGGTAGTCAACCACACTGATGAGATGGTTATGCAGGTAGATACCATTTTGATTAATTCTAAGAGGGTAAACCTTGGCGATTTAGTTTTGATAGTTGCTGGTTCACCTCCAGGAATTCCTGGCTCAATAAATGCTATGCGTGTTCATAAAATTGGCGATGCTGTAGGTGGCGTTGCGCCTGCTTATCGCAAGTAATTTAGTAATCAAAGATATCGGCGATAAACTACCTCTGATTTCGCCTCGGTACTCCAACGGTAGAGAGGACGGTCTCAAAAACCGTATAGTGTCGGTTCGAATCCGACTCGAGGCACATGAGTATTGAAAAAAAGATTCGCATACTTGTTGCTGAAGATGAAACTATAATCCGACTTGATTTAGTTGAGATGCTCACTGAGGCTGGGTACGAAATCGTTGCCCAAGCGGAAAATGGGGCAGTTGCTGTTGATTTAGCAAAATTGCATAAACCTGATCTAGCAATTCTTGATGTAAAAATGCCAGAGATGGATGGAATAACTGCTGCCGAACAGATAATTACTTGGGCACCTGTATTGATGTTGACCGCTTTTAGTCAACGTGACTTAGTTGAAAGAGCGCGAGATGCAGGCGTGATGGCTTATGTGGTTAAACCCTTTTCAATCTCTGATCTGATTCCTGCAATTGAAATTGCAATCAGTAGACACACTCAGATGAAGTCGCTAGAAACTGAGGTCGCAGATTTATATGAAAGATTAGAAACCAGAAAGCTCATTGATAGGGCTAAAGGTATTTTAATGAAGGCCATGAATCTTTCAGAGCCAGAAAGTTTTGCTTGGATTCAAAAAACTGCAATGGATCGAAGAATTTCTATGAAACAAGTGGCACAGGCTGTTATTTCACCGGAATCTGCTCCGGATCGGTAATTATCTCTCTGCCAGTATTAAGCAGGTTATTCTTGCGCTACATGTTCGCTCGCCTTTGTCGTTGGTAATTTCTACCTCGTAGCAGCAAAGAGTTTTTCCTAAAGAAACTGCCGTGGCGACAGCAGTCACCACTCCTGAAATAGCTGACTTATGGTGAGTAGCGTTTATATCAACTCCAACTATTTTTCTATTTGGTCCAGCGTGTAATTGGGTTCCAATTGAACCTAAACTTTCAGCCAAAACTACATTTGCACCACCATGTAGAAGCCCAATTGGTTGTGTGTTACCTGCCACCGGCATAGTTCCAACTAATCTTTCAGGTGAAGCCTCAATAATCTCGATACCCATCTTGATATCCAGGGCACCAGAACCACGCTTACGAATCAGATCTAAATAATCGCTCATGCCTACAAGTTTAACCTGATCTGGCAATTAGAATCCCAACATGAGTACAAGTCCAAAGCGTTTACTCCTTATTGATGGTCATTCAATGGCTTATCGGGCTTTTTTTGCGTTGCCAGTTGATAACTTTAAAACCACATCAGGCCAGCCAACCAACGCAATATATGGATTTGCCTCCATGCTTATCAATTTAATTAAAGAAGAACAGCCAACCCACCTAGCAGTCGCATTTGATGTTTCTCGGAAAACCTTTAGGACTGAGAAATTTCCTGAGTACAAAGCCAACCGTAGTAGTACTCCGGATGAATTTCGCTCCCAGATGTCGCATTTGAATGAAATGGTTGAGTGTTTTGGAATTAGGCATTTTGAAATAGAAGGTTATGAAGCTGACGACATAATCGCTTCGATAGCCAAAAAGGCCCAGACAGAAAAATTTCAAGTCTTGATCTGTACTGGGGATAGAGATTCATTTCAATTAGTAAATGAGAATGTAACTGTTTTATACCCGAAAAAAGGTGTCACTGAAATGTCACGCATGACACCAAACGCTGTATATGAGAAATATGGATTGACTCCAACTCAGTATCCAGATTTTGCTGCGCTGCGGGGTGATCCAAGCGATAATCTGCCATCGGTTCCCGGTGTTGGTGAAAAAACTGCAACCAAGTGGATTTCAGATTACGGTAGCCTCGAGAAACTCATCGCAAATTCTGCTGATATTGCCGGCAAAGTTGGGCAATCCTTGCGCGAAAACATATCCACGATCAGATTAAATCGAGAGCTAACTCAATTATTAGATGATCTTGATCTGGATATAGAAATTGCTGATTTGTCTTGGTCGGGTTTTGACTCAAATCGAATGGGTAATTTCTTCGACAAAATGGAGATTAAGGCTTTGAAGGAAAGATTAAAGTCCTTGCCGCAATCGGGCACTGTGGCAGATCCACAGATAAAAATTGATGTTACTGAATGTACCGCTGCGCAAATCGGTGCTTTGCTTGAGGCTCACACTGATCCCATTGCGATCTCATTTAATTTCATCGATCACAACTTGCAGGAATATGCCGTGGCAGTTAATGAAAGCAAGATATATCATGTTCGTGAATCAAAGATTGAAAAATGGATTAGTGATTCAAATCTACCAAAAATCGTTCACTCAGCGAAGAGTCTGGTAAAGCAGACTGCAATCAAAGGTTTAGTTGCGGATATTGAGCTGCTGGCATATTTAGTAAACCCTGGTAGCAGAAATCTAGAGCTAAATGACCTCGTTGAACGCAGGCTTGGTATCACCCCTATAAGTGATGATTTATTCTCACAGTTTGATCCTAAATCAGCTGCGTGGATATTCACGTTACAGAAAGAGCTAGTTAACGAATTAAAGTCAAAAGGAATGGCAGATTTGTATATTAATCTGGAGCAGCCAACACTGCTTTTACTTGCCCAAATGGAATTGGTAGGTATAGCTGTCGACCATCCAAAACTAGTTCAATTATCGGCTCACTTTACCAATATAGTTTCTGAAGAAACGAAATTGGCATATCAAGTAGTGGGACATGAATTTAACGTTGGCTCACCTAAACAGCTGCAGGTAGTGCTTTTTGATGAATTGAAATTACCTAAAACCAAAAAAATTAAAACCGGGTACACAACAGATGCAGAAAGTTTAGAGTGGTTAGCGAACAAAACAAAACACCCGCTATTAAAACACCTTCTACGGATTCGTGAGACATCTAAATTAATGACAACCATCGATGGATTAATTGCATCTGTTGCCCAAGATGGTCGAATACATACGAGTTTTCAGCAAACAGTGGCAGCAACTGGCAGATTGTCATCAACTGAACCAAATTTACAAAACATTCCAATACGCACCGAAGAGGGCCGAAGGATTCGCGATTGTTTTGTTGCCCAGAAACCTTTCATGGACCTAATGACGGCTGATTACAGCCAAATTGAGATGCGGATAATGGCCCATTTATCTGACGACAAAGCATTAATAGAAGCCTTCGAGTCAGGGGAGGATTTACATTCAACAGTTGCTTCTCAAGTTTTTGGTGTTAAGGCAGCAGATGTTGACCCAGAGATGCGGCGAACCACCAAGGCTATGTCCTATGGCTTAGCCTATGGATTATCCTCATTTGGACTCTCGCAAACTTTAGATATCGATCCAGCTTCGGCGAGTGATCTGATGGCTAAATACTTTGAAAGATTTGGAGGAATTCGCGATTATCTAAAAGCGGTGGTAACTAAGGCCCGTGAGGATGGTTATACCCAAACCATAATGGGTAGAAGGCGATACCTGCCAGATTTGAATCATGAAAACAGACAACGTCGTGAGATAGCTGAACGTGCTGCTCTAAATGCACCGATTCAAGGATCTGCTGCTGACATTATTAAGATCGCAATGCTTAAAGTAGATGATCAGATTAAGCAAGAAAAATTGAAATCACGTTTACTCTTACAAGTCCATGATGAACTAATTCTGGAGGTTGCTCCAGGAGAAGAAGAGAGATTAACTGAAATAGTTAAAAAGCAAATGTCTGGTGCTTACAAACTAAATGTCCCGCTTGATGTAAATATTGGGGTAGGAAAGAGTTGGGATCTAGCTGCGCACTAACTTATTTATTAGTATCTAGATTTGCTTCCATAGCTTCAACGTCTTCATTTTCAGTTGGAACACGATCGGCTTCCTTTAATAAATTAGAGCCTCCACGCATCACCAAATATCCGATACCAACACAAATTGTGGTTAGAGCCAAGCAATACCGGGGTGAGTAATGTTCAGAGATGAAACCACCAATTGCGGTTCCAAAAGCTGCAAAGGTGCCTTCTACAGTCCACAACCAACCAAGTGCGGCTACCGCTGTTCCTTTAGGTCTTACGGCCTCACTAATTTCTAAGTAAAAAACTTGTAATCCACCAGCCATCAAACTCATAGCAGCGGTCACAATCATCATGGACCAATCTGGATAAGTAAAAGCAAGTGGTAGAGAGAAAATAAACCAGAATAAATACAGTTTTTTGAAGGCTGCCAACGAAGAGGTGCGCCGCGAAACCATTCCAGCTACCAAGCCACCAATTACAGTTCCTGCTGCCATAATTGCAAAAATAATTCCTGTGCGATGAGGAATGTTCTCGAGGACAGTGAAAGCAGGCATGGCTATATCAAATGCTCCCCAGCCTAACCCGATAAATACGCCCTCAAGCATTAGCAAACGCATTGCGGGAGTTCGCCATACTGCCAAATCATTTGATGTCTTCTTCTCTGGCTTCCAACGTTTTAACTGAGGTGAAAGTGATAACGCGCCACCACCAATAAAAATCAAAGCCGAACACATCTGTAATGCCAATTCGGGAGTATTGCCTAAAGCAACGGAAGTTGCGATCAGAGGACCGAATACTCCCACTGAATTCATCACCGCTGTATCGATGGCATAGGCAGTTCTTATTTGATCTTGTGGAACAGTCACTTTCCAAAGTGGTCGAATAGATAGATTGATAGGGGGAGCAGAGAAACCGAGGATAGCTGCATAAACAACAAGTTCGGTTTTGGAGGTACCAGAAGCAAAAAGTAGGATTAAAATTGCATAACCTGGGGCAAGAATACGAAGTGGAATTTTCATTCCGAACTTATCAATGATGGTCCCGCGTAAACCTGCGGTTGTGGCTCCGGTTATCCCATTTACTCCAGTAGCCAACCCAGCGATTGCAATCGAGCCTGTTGTTTGTTGAACTTTGAAAAAGATACTCAGTGAGATCATTCCGTAGGCTAATCGAGCCGGAAATGAGCTAATCAGCAGGTATTGTCCTGATTTATTGCTAAGAACCTGCGAGTATCTGCTCATCAGAACATTCTAGACTGCTTCAGTTTGACCCTTGCTACTGATCGAAAGTAACCTTGCCCGTCCCTGTCCCTACTAGTTGCAGTACCCCTGGAGCACACCCACCTAATGACCCCTTCTCAAATTGCAGTAAACGATATTGGAAGTGCAGAAGATTTCTTAGCCGCTATAGAAGGCACAATCAAAAATTTTAATGACGGAGATTTAGTTTCAGGAATTGTTGTCCAAATCGATCGCGAAGAAGTGTTGTTAGACATTGGTTATAAAACAGAGGGAGTTATTCCATCTAGAGAGTTATCGATTCGTCATGATGTTGATCCAAGCGAGTTGGTTAAAGTTGGGGATCGGGTTGAAGCCCTAGTTTTACAGAAAGAGGACAAAGAAGGTCGTTTAATTCTTTCCAAAAAGCGAGCTCAATACGAGCAGGCATGGGGAGATGTAGAGGGTAAAAAAGAACGCGATGAGGTTGTCACTGGAACTGTAATTGAAGTAGTAAAAGGTGGCTTAATTGTCGATATTGGATTGCGTGGATTTTTACCAGCCTCATTAGTTGAAATGCGTCGCGTCAGAGATCTAACGCCATACATAGGACAACAAGTAGAGTGCAGAATCATTGAGCTAGACAAGAATCGTAACAACGTTGTACTTTCCCGTAGAGCATTCTTAGAGCAATCTCAATCTGCTTCTCGAACTACTTTCCTTAATCAATTAACAAAAGGCCAAGTAAGATCTGGAGTTATCTCCTCAATTGTTAACTTCGGTGCATTTGTCGATCTAGGTGGCGTTGATGGGTTAGTTCACGTTTCTGAGCTTTCATGGAAGCACATTGATCATCCATCAGAGGTTGTTGAGGTAGGCGATGAGGTGACTGTTGAGGTTCTTGAGGTTGATTTTGAAAGAGAGCGAGTTTCGTTATCTCTAAAGGCCACACAGGAAGATCCATGGCAGGCTTTTGCTAGAACGCATACCATCAACCAAGTAGTGCCAGGTGAGGTTACCAAGTTAGTTCCATTTGGTGCATTTATAAAAGTATTTGAGGGTATTGAAGGATTGGTACACATTTCGGAATTGGCAGAGCGCCATGTAGAAATTCCAGAGCAGGTAGTGCAAGTTGGAGATAAATTGTTTGTAAAGATAATAGATATCGACTTAGAGCGCCGTCGAATCTCCCTTTCATTAAAGCAAGCAAATGAAGGACAAGAAGTTGAAGTGGAAGCTTTTGATCCAACTCAATATGGAATGCCGGCTCGGTATGATGCAGAAGGAAAATTTATTTACCCTGAAGGTTTTGATCCTGAAACTCAAGAATGGAAACCTGGCTATGAAAGCCAGCGTGAGGAGTGGGAGAGGCAATACGCTGAAGCCCAATCTAGATTTATGGCCCACAAGAAGCAAAAGGCAGAGGCAAAAGCAGCTGATGCTGCCGCTCCTGCCGCCGAGTAAACCATTATTGAATATGGCCTCAGGAAACTGGGGCCATTTTTTTATTGTGTAGGGTTTAACTCATGTTAATAGTTGCTTTAACTGGGGGGATAGGATCAGGAAAATCTACTGTTGGGCAAATGTTTGCAGATTTAGGAGCCATAGTTGTTGACTCTGATCAGCTAGCTCGCAATGTAGTAGAACGGGGTACAACTGGATTTGATCAAATTGTTGCAGCCTTCGGTGATGAGGTACTAAAAAATGGGGATTTGGATAGAGCGACCTTAGCGGAAGTAATCTTTAAAGATCCTGCTAAGCGTAGTTTGTTGGAACAAATAACCCACCCCTTAATCAGGCAAGCATTTGCGAAAATAGTTGCGTCTGCTAGCAGCCATGCAATTGTGATAAATCAGATTCCACTGCTTGTTGAATCAAAACATGACTATAAGTTCGACCACATCATCACAGTTTCATCTTCTGAGGATATAAGAACTCAAAGGCTCCTAAAGAGGGGACTAAATTTGAGTCAGATAGAGCAGCGAATCAAAGCACAATCAACTGATTCTCAACGGGAAGCCATTTCAAACACGGTTATTAGAAATGACAAAACTCAATCTGAGTTATTGCAGGATGTCGAGAAAGTTTGGGAACTTCTTCAGATAAAAAATCAGAATAAATCATGAGACCGATCTCAGATTTAACTCGCAGGGTAGAACCGTTTCAGGTCATTAGTGATTATGTGCCTGCCGGGGACCAACCAGCCGCTATAGCAGAGTTGGTAACTCGACTAGCGAATAAAGAACAAGACATAGTTTTGTTGGGTGCAACCGGAACTGGAAAATCAGCCACCACAGCTTGGATGATTGAACAAGTGCAAAGACCTACCTTAGTAATCGCTCCAAACAAGACTTTGGCTGCGCAACTAGCAAATGAATTTAAAGAGCTTTTGCCAAATAATGCTGTCGAATATTTTGTTTCATACTATGACTATTACCAACCAGAGGCCTATGTTCCTCAAACCGATACCTTCATTGAGAAAGACTCATCTGTAAATGATGAGGTAGAACGTTTGAGACACTCTGCAACTAATTCTCTTCTCACTCGTCGAGATGTCATTGTTGTTGCAACAGTTTCATGCATTTATGGCTTAGGAACTCCTCAGGAATACATAGACAGAATGGTTAAGTTAAAGATAGGTGATTCAATAGATCGAAATACCTTATTACGAAAATTTGTTGACATTCAATATAAGCGAAACGACATGGCATTTGAGCGTGGTACTTTCCGTGTGCGCGGAGACACAATCGAGATTATTCCTATGTATGAAGAGTTGGCATTGCGAATAGAAATGTTCGGAGATGAAATAGAGAAAATCATGACGCTACACCCCTTAACGGGTGAAATAGTTAGAGATGAAACAGAGATGTATGTATTCCCAGCAACTCACTATGCCGCTGGTCCTGAAACTATGGAGCGCGCAATAAAAGAAATAGAGATAGAACTTGAAAAACGTGTTGATGAATTTGAACGATCCGGAAAATTATTGGAGGCACAAAGAATAAAGATGCGCACAACTTTTGATATAGAGATGATGCGTCAGTTGGGTTTTTGCTCTGGAATCGAAAACTACTCAAGACATCTAGACGGAAGAGCGCCTGGCTCTGCACCAAACTGTCTTCTAGATTACTTCCCCGAGGATTTTTTAGTAGTAATAGATGAATCGCATGTAACAGTGCCCCAAATAGGTGCGATGCATGAAGGAGATGCCGCACGAAAGCGAACCCTTGTAGAGCATGGGTTTAGATTGCCAAGTGCGATGGATAATCGACCATTGAAATTTAGTGAATTTTTAGAAAGGTGCGGGCAGAAAGTATATCTATCTGCTACTCCTGGGAAATATGAGTTAGAAAAAACCAAAAATGTTTTTGTTGAACAGGTTATTCGCCCCACCGGACTTGTCGATCCTAAAATCGTAGTGAAGCCAATTAAAGGACAGATTGATGATTTGATTAATGAGATTAGATTGCGAGCAGAACGTAATGAACGAGTTCTCGTTACTACTTTGACTAAAAAAATGTCTGAAGAGCTCACTGATTACATGTTGGGACTGGGAGTTAAGGTTAGATATTTGCATTCAGAGGTTGATACTTTGAGGCGAGTTGAGTTACTAAGAGAGTTAAGAACTGGTGAGTACGATGTTTTGATAGGTATAAATCTCCTCCGTGAGGGTTTAGACCTACCCGAAGTATCTTTGGTTGCAATTTTGGATGCTGATAAGGAGGGATTTCTTAGGTCAACAACATCCTTGATCCAAACTATTGGTCGGGCTGCTCGAAATGTTTCAGGCGAGGTACATATGTATGCTGACAACATGACAAAATCAATGATTAATGCAATTGATGAAACAAACAGAAGGCGAGCCAAGCAAGTTGCCTATAACACTGAAAATGGAATTGATCCCATGCCGCTTCGCAAGAAGATTGCTGACATCACAGATTTAATCGCAAAAGAGGTGGATGACACAGAAGATTTAGCCGCAAAAACCAAGAAAATCGGATTTACTAGTGGGGTTCACAGTAGAAACGCACAGTCCTTGCCACGCCAGGAATTGATGGCACTGATTGAGTCACTGACTGATCAAATGCGATTGGCAGCGTCGGAATTAAGTTTTGAATTGGCGGCAAGATTAAGAGATGAGATAAGAGAGTTGAAGCGGGAGTTAAAGGGAATGCAAGAGGCTGGAAATTGATGAATGATCGCTTGATCGTGCGTGGAGCCAGAGAACACAACCTTAAGGATATTTCGTTAGATATGCCACGAAATTCTCTTATTGTGTTTACAGGACTATCTGGTTCGGGAAAATCTTCACTAGCCTTTGACACGATATTTGCAGAGGGTCAGCGCAGATATGTTGAATCACTCTCCGCCTATGCTCGTCAATTTTTGGGGCAAATGGATAAACCAGATGTTGATTTCATTGAAGGACTATCTCCTGCAGTTTCCATTGATCAAAAATCAACAAATAGAAACCCTAGATCTACAGTTGGAACAATCACTGAAGTTTATGATTATTTAAGATTACTCTTTGCAAGAGCTGGAAAGCCCCATTGCCCAAAGTGTGGAAAAGCAATTGCCAAACAAACCCCACAAAACATTGTCGATCAGATTCTGCAAATGCAGGAAGGTCTGAAATTTCAAGTCTTAGCTCCAGTGATTCGTGCGCGCAAGGGTGAATTCTTGGATCTTTTCAAAGACTTTACGACGCAAGGCTATTCCAGGGTCAGGGTAGATGGAACTACATATCAAATATCTGAGGTACCAAAACTTAAGAAGCAAGAGAAACATACGATCGAGGTTGTTGTAGATCGATTGAGTGTAAAGGCAGAAAGTAAATCTAGAATAACTGATTCAATTGAAACTGCCTTAAAGCTTGCAAGTGGCTTGGTTATTCTAGATTTTGTTGATGCTAAAAAAGGTTCTGCTGATAAAGAAAGATCCTTCAGCGAACACATGGCATGTCATGATTGCGAAATTTCCTTCGAAGAGTTAGAGCCACGATCATTCTCTTTCAACTCTCCTTTTGGGGCTTGTCCCGAGTGTACGGGTATAGGCACGAAACTCGAGGTCGATGAAGACTTACTAGTTCCCGATGACTCCATTTCTATATACGAAGGAGCTATTGCTCCCTGGGCTGGTACCGAGTACTTCTTACGTCTATTGGAAGGATTGGCATCTGATCTTAAATTCTCACTTGATACACCATGGAAGAAACTTTCGGAAAAAGCTAAAGAGGCAGTTTTACATGGCTGGGATTATGAGGTGCATGTCAAATATAAAAATCGCTACGGAAGAGTTAGAAATTATTCAACAGGCTTCGAAGGAGTTATACCTTTTATTCATCGGCGCCATGCAGAGACAGATAGTGATTACAGTCGCGATAAGTATGAAGCATATATGCGCGAAACCCCATGTCCTGCCTGCAAGGGAAGTAGATTAAAACCTGAAGTTCTCGCCGTAACTTTAGGCGGAAAGAATATTGCCCAAATTTGTGAGTATTCAATTGCCGAATGTGCTGTCTTCCTTAAGAATATTTCTCTATCGACTAGAGAGAAGAAAATTGCTGAACGAGTGCTTAAAGAGGTTCATGCAAGATTGGGATTCTTGCTAGATGTTGGACTGGACTATTTATCATTAGCCAGACCGGCAGCTACTCTCTCTGGTGGTGAAGCCCAACGAATTCGTCTAGCAACCCAAATCGGTTCAGGGCTTACAGGGGTTTTATACGTACTTGATGAACCCAGCATCGGTTTGCATCAGCGTGATAACCGTAAATTAATTGAAACCCTAACTAGGTTAAGAGATTTAGGAAACACCCTTATTGTTGTTGAGCATGACGAAGACACGATTAGAACTGCAGATTGGATAGTCGATATTGGTCCTGGAGCGGGTGAGCATGGTGGCCGGGTAGTTTCATCAGGAAGTTACGAGGACCTGATAGCAAGCAAAGATTCAATAACTGGTGCTTATTTATCAGGTAAGTCAGTTATTGCGATTCCAAAAAAGCGTAGGGAGATTGATCTCAAGAAGTCTCTAATTGTCAAAGATGCCAAAGAAAATAACCTACAAAATATCGATGTCACATTCCCATTAGCCGCCTTTGTTGCAATAACTGGAGTCAGCGGATCCGGTAAATCAACACTTGTAAATGACATTTTGTATTCAGTTTTAGCCAATAAATTAAATGGCGCGAGAATTGTTCCGGGTCGCCACCGAACCATTACAGGTCTTGATCAGCTAGATAAAGTGGTACACGTAGATCAATCTCCAATCGGTCGCACACCCCGTTCTAACCCTGCTACCTATACGGGTGTTTTCGACAAGATAAGAGCCTTATTCGCAGAAACAAGTGAAGCTAAAGTAAGAGGGTATCAACAGGGTCGCTTTTCCTTCAATGTTAAGGGTGGCCGATGTGAAAATTGTTCAGGTGACGGAACTATTACAATTGAAATGAATTTCTTGCCAGATGTATATGTTCCTTGTGAGGTCTGTCATGGCGCAAGATATAACCGCGAAACTTTAGAGGTTCACTACAAAGGAAAAACTATCGCACAGGTATTGGATATGCCCATTGAGCAAGCGAGCAAATTCTTTGAATCAGTTCCTGCAATTGCTAGATTCTTAACAACACTCTGTGATGTTGGTCTTGGTTATGTAAGACTGGGTCAATCTGCACCAACTCTTTCTGGGGGAGAGGCCCAAAGGGTAAAGCTAGCAACAGAGTTGCAGCGACGATCTACTGGTCGCACTATCTATGTTTTAGATGAACCAACAACTGGCTTGCACTTTGAAGATGTGCGTAAACTTCTTCTAGTTTTGAATCGTCTGGTAGACACCGGTAATACTGTGATCGTAATTGAACACAATCTAGATGTGATCAAATGTGCTGATTGGGTTATTGATCTTGGCCCAGAAGGAGGTTCTGGTGGTGGCTTGGTGGTTGCCGAAGGACGCCCTGAGGAGATAGTAAAAAATCAGAAGAGTTACACCGGAAAGTTTCTAGCCAGCGCCCTTAAGAAATAGCCTATGAGTGATCCAAAGAGTTATCGTCCGACCAATTTACCAAATGATCCTGGTGTTTACAGGTTCTTTGATAAGGATGACAAGGTCATTTATGTAGGTAAAGCAAAGAATATAAAAAATCGACTTAATTCTTATTTCGGTAGCAACCTACAGATAAAAACTCGAAAAATGGTCAAGACTGCTGTTCGGGTTGACTGGACAGTAGTTAACTCCGAAGTTGAAGCACTGCAATTAGAGTTCACTTGGATAAAACAATACAGTCCAGATTTCAATGTTCAATTTAAAGATGACAAGTCATATCCCTACCTTGCGATCGATATAAACTCAGAATATCCTCGATTATCTATCTCTCGTTCAAAAAAAATACCGGGTGTTAAATATTTTGGCCCTTACTCGCATGCCTGGGCGTTAAGAAGTACCTTTGAAACTTTAATAAAGATTTATCCAGTTCGAACCTGCACAGAATCCAATTTTCAGTCAGCCAAGCGCAATAAGAGACAGTGTTTGCTAGGTGATATCGGAAGGTGTGCAGCCCCTTGCGTTGATTGGGTTAGCCAGAAGGAGCACCAAAATTTGGCAAATAATCTAATTACCTTTCTAGAAAAATCTCCAGAAGAGATATCTGCCCGCGTTGAGAAAGAAATGAAGGCTGCATCAGAGGCTCAAGAGTATGAGAAAGCTGCAAAATTACGGGATCAACTTGAAGCGATAAATAAGGCACACGAATCTACCGGTAGATTCTTAAATGAAAAACTCGATGCTGATGTTTTAGCAATCCATGAAGAGATCACACACGCTGCTTTGTCGCAATTTATTGTCAAATCTGGTCGAATAACTGGATCTAGATCCTGGATTATTGATCGTTCCAATCTATTAGAGGATGAATCAATAATTTCTGCAACAGTAGGAAAAATCTATGCCGACAATCCACCACCGGCGGAGATTCTTGTAGATAGTCAACCTATAGATTCAAAACTATTAGAGGAGTGGTTGAGCGCGAAGCGAGGCAAGAGTGTTTCAATAACTCAACCATTAAGAGGCGAAAAATTTGATCTGGTTCAGATGGTTAAACGCAATGCAAATCAGGCATTGATTCAGTATCTAAGTAAACGAGCCAATGATGCAGCAGTTAGTGGTAGTGCGCTTGCGCAGATTGCAGAACAGCTTGAATTAGCTGAACTTCCCCTACGAATCGAGTGTTTTGACATATCAAATATTCAAGGAACCAGCATGGTGGCATCAATGGTGGTATTTGAGGATGGTCAACCTAAAAAGAGTGATTATCGACGGTTTTCAATATCTGACGAATCTGAATTTGATGATACTAAGGCGATGCACCACGTTATTACGCGAAGATTTAAAAGATATCTGGAGGAAAAAGATATAGATATCTCTGAAGCCAACGCAGCTGGTGGAGGTAGACCAAAGTTTGCCTATCCACCGCAATTAGTTGTTGTGGATGGAGGAAAGGGGCAAGTAAATGCTGCCGCTAAAGCTTTATCTGAATTGGGCATCACTGATGTGGCGCTGTGTGGTTTAGCCAAACGGCTAGAAGAGGTGTGGCTGCCCTACAACAGTGAACCGATAATTTTTCCAAGGCACAGCGAGGCTCTCTATCTCCTACAAAAAGTTAGGGATGAAGCTCATAGATTCGCAATAAATTTCCATAGAAGTAAAAGATCAAAAGTAATGCTGGAATCATTGCTAGATGAGATCTCAGGTTTAGGGGAGGTTCGCAGGAAATCTCTACTATCTCACTTCGGGTCGGTAAGCGCTTTGAGAGCGGCATCTCAACAGGAGATAGCAAATGTGCCAGGAATAGGTGAAAAAATGGCCCAATCAATTTTTGATCAATTAACTAATCGTGCGAATGCAACAAAGTTGGATGTGCAAACTGGTGAAATCTTAGATGCTTGACAGATATAGCAGGATATTGCCATGAAGCGTGACACGGAAATTCTAGTGATAACTGGAATGAGCGGCGCAGGAAGATCAACTGTTGCCCACACCTTAGAAGATCTTGGTTGGTATGTGGTGGACAACTTGCCACCAGCCCTCCTTGGAAACCTGATAGATCTAGTAAATGTGTCAGTTAAAAAAGTTGCGGTAGTAGTCGATGTTCGTGGTCGAGCATTCTTCGATGATTTGACTAGATCCTTGGCTGAGTTGGCAGATCAAGGTGTATCCAGAAAAATTCTATTTGTAGATGCAGCTGACGATGCATTGGTTCGACGATTTGAGTCAACTAGAAGGCCTCACCCGCTGCAGGGTGCCGAGAGAATTTTGGATGGAATTGCAAAGGAGCGGGAAAGACTGCGTGAAGTAAGAGAGTCCTCAGACATTGTGATTGACTCTTCATCCCTGAATATTCATCAGTTAGAGAAGAAGATTAATGAATATTTCCATGAGGAATCTGAGTCTGATCTAAGAGTGAATATTCTTTCCTTCGGTTATAAATACGGGATTCCGGTAGATGCAGATTTAGTTATGGATTGTAGATTCATTGCCAATCCGCATTGGATTCCTGAACTGCGCCCGTTAACAGGTAAAGATAAAGCAGTCAGTGATGAAGTATTGAAAAGCTCTAATGTCCAGGAGTTTTTGGAAAAATATCAATCATTGTTTGAAACCATGGCTCTAGGATTTATTGCAGAGGGAAGAAAGTTTCTCACCTTGGCAATTGGTTGCACTGGCGGAAAACACAGATCTGTAGCGATTACGGAAGAGCTGGTCTCCAAACTTTCTACGGGAAGAAATCTGTCTAAGTACAAGATTGAAACCCATGCGATTCATCGCGATTTAGGTCGAGAGATATAGATGGCTTCCAATCCAAAAGTTGTCTGTCTAGGAGGCGGTCATGGATTGGCTGCCACATTGGCAGCGATGCGCACCCTTACAACTCAAGTAACCGCGGTAGTTACGGTTGCAGATAATGGTGGATCTTCAGGTCGGTTGCGTGCTGAATTCAATTCGCTACCACCAGGTGATTTACGTATGGCACTTGCTGCGCTCTGCGCCGATGATGAATGGGGCCGTAGTTGGGCAGAGATTATGCAGTACCGCTTCACCAGCACCGGACAAATGGATAATCACGCAGTTGGCAACCTTCTTTTGACAGCGCTTTGGGATCGAGATCAAGATCCGGTGAAAGGTTTAGAACGTGTTGGAGAACTATTGAAAGTTGTAGGCAGAGTTTTACCCATGGCACTTGAGCCATTAGACATCGAAGGAAAATTTACAAGTAATAAGAAAACCGAATTAGTTCGGGGGCAAATTCAAGTTGCTGCCGCCACAGGCAAAGTAAGTGAACTAAGGTTAATTCCTAATAAACCCAAAGCAACTCCACAGGTAATGACCGCCTTGAAGGAGGCCGAGTGGATAACTTTTGGCCCCGGATCTTGGCTATCGAGTGTGATGCCGCACTTTCTATTGAGTGAACAAGCAGCTCAAATACAATCTAGTAGTGCAAAGAAAATCATGATCTTTAATTTGCCAGATAAAACTACATCAGATGAGTTTGCCGGGTTTTCACTTGAAGCTCATCTTCAATTAGTCTTGGATCACCTTCCAGATCTTAAATTTGATGTGGCACTGATTGATAAATCGCTCGATGGCAAAGAACCTAGCTTTGTGGATTTGGTGGGCAAATGTGGTGGCAAAGTATTGGCATTTGACTTAGCAGATGCCAAGGAGAATTTCCACCATGATCGGGATAAATTAAGTTCAGCTTTCGCCCACATTTTTGGTTAATACCTGCTTAGATAACCCCATCAATATTCAGAGGAGTAGTTATGGCAATGACTGAAGCGGTTAAAGATGAGCTAGGTAGACTTTCAATAACCAAACCCTGTTGTCGCAAAGCTGAAGTTTCAGCTCTTCTTAGATTTGCCGGTGGACTTCATATTGCAGCTGGAAAGATCATTATTGAGGTGGAGTTAGATACCGCGCAAAGTGCAAGAAGGCTTAGAAAAGATATCTCAGAAATTTTTGGACATGACAGTGAGTTGTCCGTGGTTTCATCAAGCGGTATTCGAAAAGGAAGTCGTTATATTGTTAGAGTTTTAGCTGATGGTGATGCGTTGGCTCGGCAAACTGGATTAGTAGATGGAAACAATCGGCCAATAAGAGGTTTACCACCACAGGTGGTCTCTGCGGCAATTTGTGATGCCGAAGCAGCTTGGCGAGGTGCTTTTTTAGCACATGGTTCATTGACGGAGCCAGGTAGATCCTCAGCACTAGAGATAACTTGCCCAGGTCCAGAGGCCGCACTGGCTTTAGTTGGCGCAGCCCGCAGATTAGGAATTACTGCAAAGGCTAGAGAGGTAAGAAGTGTTGATCGAGTTGTTATTAGAGATGGAGATGCAATCGGTGCACTTTTAACCAGATTAGGTGCACACGAAACAGTACTAGCTTGGGAAGAAAGAAGAATGCGAAGAGAGGTGCGTGCAACTGCAAATCGTTTGGCTAATTTTGATGACGCAAATCTACGTCGTTCTGCCAGAGCCGCCGTTGCAGCATCAGCTAGGGTTCAAAGAGCAATGGAAATACTTGGAACTGAGATTCCAGATCATCTGAAGGAGGCCGGAGAGTTACGGGTTAACCACGGACAAGCAAGTCTTGAAGAGCTCGGATCGCTGGCCACTCCACCTATGACAAAGGATGCGATAGCAGGTCGCATTAGAAGATTGTTAGCGATGGCAGATAAACGAGCCCGTGAACTTGGGGTGCCTGATACAGAAGCTAGCATCAGCCCAGATTTACTAAATTAATCCATATTTGCTAACTGGTAAGATTCAATCCTCCCACAGGGTTGTGGTTTTGTGAGTTGAATAAATTTAATAGCGAGGATAGAGATGATTAAAGTCGGCGTTAATGGGTTTGGAAGAATTGGTAGAAATTTCTTACGAGCGTCTTTAGAGTCAGGCGCTGACTTTGAAATTGTGGCAGTAAATGACCTAACCGATAATGCAACACTTGCTCACCTACTTAAATATGATTCAATACTCGGCCGACTAAAACAACCAGTAACCTTCACTGATACGACACTATCGGTAGCAGGAAAAACCATAACTGTAAGTGCTGAACGAGATCCAGCCAACATACCTTGGGGCAAACTTGGCGTAGATGTAGTAGTTGAATCCACTGGAATTTTTACTAAGGCAGCTGATGCCAAAAAACACATAGATGCTGGAGCAAAAAAGGTAATTATCTCTGCGCCAGCTACGGACGAGGACATTACGATAGTAATGGGTGTAAATCATGAAAAGTATGATTCAAGCAAACACAACATAATCTCCAATGCTTCATGCACCACGAACTGTTTGGCTCCAATGGCTAAGGTGTTAAATGATGAGTTTGGGATTGTTCGCGGTTTGATGACAACCATCCATGCGTATACAAATGATCAAGTTATTTTAGATTTCCCACACAAAGACTTACGCCGATCTCGAGCAGCAGCTCTTTCGATTATTCCAACATCTACTGGTGCCGCCAAGGCCATTTCTCTAGTGTTACCTGAATTGAAAGGCAAACTAGATGGTTATGCATTACGAGTGCCAGTTCCAACAGGTTCAGCCACTGATTTAACTGTTGAACTAGCCAAAGAGGCAACAGTTGCTCAGATTAATGCAGCACTAAAGAGTGCAAGTGAGGGATCGCTAAGAGGTTACTTAACTTATACAGAAGACCCAATTGTCTCTGCCGATATCGTCACCGATCCAAGTTCATGCATCGTAGATGCCGGATTAACCAAAGTTATTGGTACCACTGTAAAAGTAGTAGGTTGGTACGACAACGAATGGGGTTATTCCAATCGCCTAGTTGATCTGATCAAATTTATAGGCAAATCTTTATAATCTAAATGGGAATAAGAACTCTCACAGAAATTCCTTTTGCAGGTAAGCAAGTAATTCTTCGGTGTGATCTGAATGTGCCAATCAAAAATGGTGTTATCACCGATGATGGCCGAATTCGAGCATCCTTAAGCACTATAAAACAGCTTTTGGAGAGTGATTGTTCTATCGTAATTATCGCCCACCTTGGTAGGCCAAAGGGTGAAGTCAAGCAGGAACTCTCTTTAGAGCCAGTCGCCAAAAAATTGGCTGCCTTGCTTGATAAAAAAGTCCAATTCAGTAGTGAGATTCTTGGAGTACGAACTCGCACAGATCAACTAAATCCAGGTGAGATCTTAATGTTGGAAAACATTCGTTTTCTTGGATCTGAGACAAGTAAAGTGGATAAAGATCGAGAATTACTTGCTCAAGAATTAGCCACATACGGTGAAATTTACGTCGGAGATGGCTTTGGAGCAGTTCATCGTAAGCATGCCTCGGTTTTTGAATTAGCCTCGTTACTGCCTCATGCAGCCGGTAATTTAATTTCGGCAGAGGTTGGTGTACTGGAAAAGTTAACAAAGAATCCAGATCGACCTTACGGTGTAATTCTTGGAGGGGCTAAAGTTTCCGACAAGATTGCAGTCATCTCAAATCTGCTAGATCAAGTTGATGTAATTGCAATTGGTGGTGGCATGGTCTTTACATTTTTAGCAGCTCAAGGAAAAGAGGTTGGCAAATCCTTGGTTGAATTAGATCTGATTCCTACTGTGCAAGGATTAATAAAGCGGGCAAAAGAAAAAAACGTAAAGATGCTTCTTCCGACTGACATTGTTGTGGCAGGAGAGTTCTCCGAATCCTCGGTGCCAAAATTGGTTCAGGCTGATCAAATACCGGCCGATCAGATGGGATTAGATATTGGTCCGGTCAGCGCAGAAAAATTTGCAAATGCAATTTCAGGGTGTAAAACAGTTTTTTGGAATGGGCCTATGGGAGTATTTGAATTTGCTAATTATGCCAATGGAACAAAAACTATTGCTCAGGCTCTAACCGAGATCAAGGGAATGACTGTGGTCGGCGGGGGAGACTCAGCTGCAGCGGTTCGTAAACTAGGATTCGACGATAAACAGTTCGGATATATTTCAACTGGCGGTGGCGCGTCACTTGAGTATCTGGAAGGTAAAGAGCTTCCAGGTTTAGTTGCCCTCAGCTAAGAAAGAGTGTTATGCGTAAACCATTAATCGCAGGAAACTGGAAGATGAATTTGAATCATCTTGAGGCGATTGCGGTAACTCAAAAATTAGCGTATTCCCTCGAAGATCGAGATTATGATGCTGTTGAGGTGGTAATAATTCCTCCTTTTACTGACATTAGATCAGTTCAAACCTTAGTTGACGGTGATCGACTGCGTTTGCTCTATGGCGCACAAGATATTTCAGCAGCGGAAAATGGAGCTCATACCGGCGATATATCAGGGTCAATGCTTAGTAAGTTGGGTTGTACTTACGTCTTGGTTGGTCACAGTGAACGCAGAAGCAGTCACAAAGAGGATGATTCTTTAGTTAACCGTAAAATTAAAAGTGCGTTAGCGAATGAGTTGAAACCTATCCTGTGCGTGGGCGAAGAATTAGAAATTCGTGAAAGTGGTATGCACATTCAATATGTTTTGGATCAACTGCGAAATTCACTAAAGGGTTTTCACAAGCCAGATCTTAAGAAAATCATAATTGCCTATGAACCGGTCTGGGCAATTGGCACTGGAAAAACTGCAACACCAGAGGATGCCCAGGAAGTGTGTCTTGCGATCAGAAATGAATTAAGAAAGATCGGCAGTGACGAGATAGCCGATAATTGTCGAATTCTGTATGGTGGATCGGTAAAATCAATAAACACTCTAGATATTATGAAAGAGCCGGACATTGATGGTGCTTTAGTGGGCGGAGCCTCGCTAGACCCAGAAGAATTTGCAAGAATCTCTAAATTCCATCGAGTTTTAAGTAAGGCTTAGCCAACTAGATTAGAATAAAAGGGATGGGGATAGTATCCTTCTCCTGTACATTAGGTATCAAGATCAAAGTGAAGGCGAGTAAATGAATTTAGCTTTGTCGATAATTTTAGTTTTATCAAGTATTTTGATGATAATTCTCGTGCTTCTTCACAAAGGTAAAGGATCTGGTTTGTCTGATCTTTTCGGTGGTGGAATCTCCTCCACTTATGGCGGATCCTCAGTTGTAGAAAAGAATCTAGATCGGATAACTATTGTTGTTGGCGGAGTTTGGTTTGCATCAGTAATTGCCTTGAGCTTGTTGCTTAAGTAAGTAAAAACAAAAGGGAGTAATGATGGCTGGTGGAAGTGCAATTCGAGGTAGCCGTGTTGGCGCTGGTCCAATGGGTGAGGCAGAGCGTGGTGAATCAATCGCTCGATTTAGAGTTTCATACTGGTGCGCTAATGGACACGAAACAAAACCTTCTTTTGCCGAAGATGGCACGGTAGAGGTACCTGCTGAATGGGATTGTCCACGTTGTGGATTTCCGGCAGGGCAAGATAAGAACAAACCACCAATGCCAATGAAGAATGAGCCATACAAAACTCATCTTGCCTACGTCAAAGAGCGTCGCACTGAAGCAGAGGCAAATAAAATTTTAGAGATTGCTCTTAAAAAAATACGTGGTGATGAGTAGGTCTTAAAACTCACTCATTAAATCTTTTATACCCGTTTTATTGTCCTTCAAGTGAATTCTCATTAGAGGAAAATTACGCTCTCCAAGCGCGGCAGCATCTCCCAATGCTTGTGCCATTAACAAATTACCAAAAGTGAATTTTTCATTGGGAATAGGAAGATCATCTTCAATATCTGAAGTAATTTGGATAAAGCACCCGTTGGGTTGCCCACCCTTATGAATCTGGCCGGTTGAGTGTAAAAATCTAGGACCCCAACCAAAAGTTACAGGTTTATTTGTTTGATTTGCCATAATTGATCTAATTTTAATGATTTCATGATCTTGATCCTTAGCAAGGTATGCCATCACAGCAATATATGCAGAGGGAGTGCTTAGGAAATCTTTAAGAGCAGACACCTTAATATTTGAGTAAATCAAATAGGATGAAGTTGTCACTACTGGTTGTTGCGATGCATAGTCATTCTTATCCATTTTCAATAAAATCTGAGATGTTCGCTCTTTTGCTTCGGCTACGTTTGGCTGATTAAAAGGGTCCACATTCAACAAATAGCAAAGTAGAGCGGTGACCCACTCCCAAAGTATGAACTGTTCACCAAGAGTACCTTGGACATTTAAATCAAAATCCCCTGCGGAAAATCCAATTATTAAATCTTTATTGGCAGATGATGGATTTTCAATCACAACAGGCAAACGCCCTTGGTGATTCTTCCCAGTTGATTCAGCCACCAACTGTTCAATCCAATCAGATAAGCCAGGTAGCCTGGAGTTAAAGTCGCACAAATTGATAAATTGTTTGGTTTCAGTAAAGAGAAGGCAGGCTAAAGGGATTGCGGGGGATTGCTCTGTGACCAGAATTTGAGAGAGTGCTTCAGCATCATCAAGTAAAACGGATACATCTATTCCCATCAGTGCCGCTGGTACCAAGCCGAAAGCTGATAACGCACTGTATCTACCGCCAACATTTGGATCACCATTTATTACGCGCAAACCCTGCTGCCTGGATGAGATGTCAAGAGGAGTATCCGGGTCAGTGATTATGACCAAATGATCTTTCGGTGCCAAACCTAACTCAATGAGCTTGTTGTTAAAAAACTTTAAATGAGATGTTGTCTCAATAGTTGTACCTGATTTCGAGCCAATGATAATTACAGAACGATGCAGATCTGTCGAACACGCTTTGAGCACTTGGGCAGGATGAGTAGAATCCAGCACTATTAGTTCCTTCTTATAGGCGGCTGCGATTACTTCAGCGGCAAGAGAAGAACCACCCATTCCGCAAAGAATTACTTGTTCTAATTTATTGGTTCGCGCCCATGCTGATAGAGAATCTAATTGTGGCATCAACTCTCTTGATTTAACCGGTAGATCAACCCAATTCAAACGCGTAGGTGCTTCTGTATTAGCACCCCAAATAGTTGAATCTTTCCTTGCTAAACGCTTTGAAATATCAAGCAAATCTTTAGCTATATCCTTATTTACCTTGGGTAGTAGCCGACCATTAATTTGCATTAAATACCTGCAGTAACTGCTCGAACTGAATTCATGAGATCTAACCATGCCATTTCGAATTTTTTGACTCCGTCAGCCTCAAGATCCTGCGTGATTTTATCTAAATCAATACCTGCCAACGCCAATCTTGCTAAATTCGATTTGGCTGAAGTTAGATTGTTTCTGATTGTTAAACCTTTAAATACACCAGTTTTCTTAACTGACTCTAAAGTCTGTTCAGGCATAGTGTTGACGGTATTTGGTGCAACTAGATCGATCACATATCGATTTGGATCATATTTTGGGTCTTTAACGCCAGTAGATGCCCAAAGCGGACGCTGACTATTACAACCAGCAGCTTCTAGATCCTTCCATGAAGTGCTAGATTCAAAAGATTGAAAAGCCTCATACGCCATTATTGCATTTGAGATTGCTGCGCAACCTCTTAGATTTGATTCTGTGGGAAGCAAGAGATCAATCGCCGTATCAACTCTACTAACGAAGAAGGATGCCACCGAGAAAACCTCATTAACTGGTTTCCCTGCTGCAATTAATTGAGTCAACCCCTCTGCATAAGCTGCTAGAACCTGCTTGTATCTTTCTACAGAGAAGATAAGGGTGACGTTGACACTGATTCCATGAGCGATCAATTTAGTTATTGCAGGCAATCCCTCCAAAGTAGCAGGTACTTTAATAAATAAGTTAGGACGATCGATCAAATTCCATAGCTCTTTGCCTTGATCAACAGTTGCCTGAGTATCGTGCGCAAATCTAGGATCAACCTCGATAGAAACTTTCCCGTCGAGATGGTTGGTGTTGTCGTACGTATCTTTGAATAAATCGCAAGCCATACGAACATCATCAGTTGTAAGACGCATGATAATCTCTTCGATTGACAAGGATTTATTTGCGATAATGTCGTTGCGATACAAAGATGATTTTCCAATGGCAGCAGAAAAGATACTTGGGTTTGTCGTGACACCTACCACATTGTCATATTTGATTAACTCAATCAATGAGTTGTTTTGCAAGCGCTCCCTAGATAAATCATCTAACCAAACTGCAACTCCCGCTTGGGAAATTTCAGAGAGAGTGTTAGCCATGAATCTTGCTTAAACTTTCCTTGGCTGCTTTTACTATATTCTCAACGGTAAACCCAAACTCCTTAAATAGCACTGAAGCGCTAGCTGATGCACCAAAATGTTCCAACGAAACTGCAACACCCATATCACCGATAAATTGATACCACGGTTGCGCTATGCCCGCCTCAATACTTACCCGTGCCTTTATGTTTCTAGGGAGAACTTGGTCTTGGTATGTTGTTGGTTGCTCTTTAAACCATTCTAGGCAAGGAGCACTGACCACACGAGCCTTGATGCCATCTTGTGCCAATTTTTCTCGAGCGGCTAGAGCTAGGTATACCTCTGAACCGGTAGCTATTAAAATCACTTGGCATAGATCCTTTTTGTTATCCTCACCATAAGCAAGTACATAAGCACCATTTTTTACACCCGAAGTGTTCTGATACTTACTTCGATCTATCACTGGAAGATTCTGTCGAGAGAGAGCTAGACCAGCGGGTTTACCACGCTGGATTATCTCAACCCAACTAGCACTAACTTCATTTGCATCCGCTGGGCGAACAATTGATAAACCAGGAATTGCACGCAATGCCGCCAGATGTTCTACTGGTTGATGTGTGGGTCCATCTTCACCAAGACCAATAGAATCATGAGTCCAAACGTAAGTAACTGGCAATTGCATTAGCGCAGATAATCGAACTGAGCCTCTCATGTAATCACTAAACACTAAGAATGTACCGCCGAATGGTTTTACAAACCCATGAAGGGCTGCACCATTTAGAATTGCGGCCATGGCATGCTCTCTGATACCAAAATGAACTACCCGGCCAAATGGATTTGCACCCTTCATCTGACTGCCAGCAGGTAAGAAAGATCCGCCATTTTCAATACTGGTGTTATTGCTCTCGGCAAGATCAGCAGATCCTCCCCAAAACTCTGGTAGCTGCTCTGCCAGATATTGAATAACTTTTCCAGATGCAGCCCTAGTTGCTACATCCTTTTCTGTTGAAAATACCGGAATACCCTTATCCCAGTTAGAAGGTAATTGTCTTGCGGTTAATCTTGTTAGCAAAGCCGCTTTCTCAGGATTATTTGACTTCCAAAGCTCAAAATCTGAAAGCCAAGTTAAATAATTTTGGTGACCTCTATCTTTTACCTTTCGAGTGTGTTCAACAATTGCTTTCGGAGCATAGAAAACCTCTTTCGGATCGATCCCAAGTAATTTTTTCGTAGCAATAATCTCATCATCACCAAGTGCAGAACCATGAGATTTAGCCGTTCCCTTAGCGTTAGGCGCAGGCCAGGCAATAACCGAATGAAGACGGATAAGAACTGGCTTGTTTTGTTCAGCTATTGCTTCAAGCATTGCTTGCTCTAATCTATCTCGATCCACATTTCCATCTGCTTTTGCTGGGACATCCAGCACCATCCAGCCGTAAGAGGCATATCGTTTAGAAACATCCTCAGTAAAAGCAATATGGGTGTCACCCTCAATAGATATTCGATTGTCATCATAAATTAGCTTTAAGTTGCCTAACGATTGAGTGCCCGCTAATGATGATGCTTCAGCACTAACACCTTCCTGCAAATCTCCATCAGATGCTAATACCCAGATATTGTGATCAAAAAGCCTTGTCTTACCCTCTGGATCAAATAATCCCTTCACATATCTAGATGACATAGCCATACCAACTGCATTTGCAACACCCTGACCTAATGGTCCTGTGGTTGTTTCTACGCCAACTGTATGTCCATATTCCGGATGCCCAGGAGTGGCTGAGTTCAAGGTTCTAAAATTTTTTAAATCCTCTAACTCCAATCCATAACCCGATAGGAATAATTGAATGTACAAAGTCAGGGATGAGTGACCGCAGGAGAGAATGAATCGATCCCGATTGATCCAATCTGGATTACTCGGATCATGTTTAAGAATTCGTTGGAATAATGTGTAGGCGACCGGAGCTAGAGACATTGCAGTTCCTGGATGGCCATTACCAACTTTTTGCACAGCATCCATAGCCAGAGCTCTTGATATTACAACCGCCTGATCATCCAACTCCTGCCAAATTGGTAAGTTACTCAATTCATGCCTCGCAATCTAAAGCCAGAGTCTGCCACTTTAATAAGTGACCAGGCGCTCACCCACACCAAAGTTGCTCCTAAAAGATGAAGTGCCACCAGAATTACCGGCAACCCGGTGAAATATTGAACATATCCAACAACGCCCTGCAGAAGTGAAACAGTTAAAAACAAACCAACACGCTTGTTTAGAGCGCTCAATCCAGATTGGCGGGTAATTAGAAATAGTAGAGAGGTAAGTACAAGAAGTGCTATCACCAGATCGGCATGGATCCAAGATACAACCCGCGCATCGAAATTAAACCGTTCTGCTTGATCATCCCCAGCATGTGGTCCACTGCCGGTGACAACTGTGCCTGCAATCAAGACTAGCAATGTGTTCCATATGAATATTGGAAGTAGGAATTTTGTTAATCCGGTAGCTGGTTGGCGACTTATACCCACCATCTCATACCGTAAAGAGATTGCACCACCAATTAGAAAAATTGATAACATAAAATGGCTAGCAACTGTTAATGGGTGTAAATCTGTCAAAACAGTGATCCCACCTAAGATTCCTTGACCAAAGATGCCAAGGATTTGTAACAATGCTAAGGATCTAATTCGCTTTTTATTTACTGAGGATGCAGATAATCTCACTGCAATTATGACCGCAGCTAAGGCAACAATCAGAAGAACAAAGGTAAGCAATCGATTACCAAATTCAATCCAAGCATGTAAGGCACCCTCTGCTTGTCCCGGGACAGGTACATAGGAGCCAGGTGTGCATTCAGGCCAGGTGGGACATCCAAGCCCTGAGCCGGTAATTCGAACCGCACCACCAGTAATAATCAACGAGGATTGAAAAAAGACCAGAAGGCCGAAAATCCTCCCTTGTAGGGATTTTCTGGTCACCAACATGATTTAAGCCTATTGCTTTAGCCTCAAGCCGGCCGATATTTTGCCGTGAGGTAAGGCGCATTTCACACCGAAAACTGGGCGGGGGATTGGCGCTTAGTGATGAATTACGCAACACTTATGTTGTGAAAAAAGCAGAGCCAGATAAGACCCGAGATCAGGTCGCCCGCACCATTTTAGAGGCAGGACCTGCAACCGCTGCTGCTTTGTCAGAGAAATTAAAGATCACCGCCGCCGGAATACGTCGCCATTTGGATGCTTTAGTCGATGCAGGAGTTCTAACAGCGAGGGATCCTTATCAGTCAACTGAACGAGGTCGAGGTCGACCATCCAAAGTTTTTGTAATGACAGATATGGGTCGCGAAAAATTTGAACACTCCTATGATGATTTAGCGGTCTCTGCATTGAAGTTTATGGCAAGTAAAAATGGTGAACATCTCGTTAACGAGTTTGCAACCTCTAGGGCTGATGATCTAGTCCGAAAAGGAGAAGCAATAAGAAATTCAAATAAATCGCTGTTAGAAAAAAGTAAATCTTTGGCCAAATTACTTACTAAAGAGGGATACTCCGCAACAAGTGACAAGTTAGGTAATGGGGAGGAAATCTGTCAGCATCACTGTCCAATCGCTCATGTGGCATCAGAATTTCCACAATTATGCGAGGCAGAAACTAAAGCATTCTCAGAAATCTTAGGAACTCATGTTCAACGCTTGGCCACTATCGCACATGGCGATGGCGTTTGCACCACCTTTATCCCCAATACTCTTACCCCTTACTCAAAATCAAAAATCAAAGAAGGAGCACGATAATGACCCAGATCGCACATCCAGAGCTAGATGGTATTGGCAAGTATGAATATGGTTGGTCAGATAAAAATGATGCCGGGTCTAATAGTCGACGAGGATTGAACGAAGAGGTAGTTAGAGATATCTCATCGAAGAAAAATGAACCACAGTGGATGTTAGATATGCGTTTAAAGGGATTAAATCTCTTTGATAAAAAGCCTATGCCAAGTTGGGGATCTGATTTAAGTGGCATCTTCTTTGACACAATCAAATATTTTGTGCGTTCAACTGAAAAGCAAGCTACATCTTGGGAAGATTTACCTGATGACATCAAAAATACCTATGATCGACTTGGTATTCCAGAGGCTGAGAAGAAGCGATTGGTTGCTGGTGTTGCAGCTCAGTATGAATCTGAGGTTGTTTATCACTCCATTAGGGAGGATCTAGAAAAACAAGGTGTTTTGTTCTTAGACACTGATACCGCACTTCGCACTCATGAGGACTTGTTTAAAGAGTATTTTGGAACTGTAATTCCAGTTGGTGATAACAAGTTTGCTGCCTTGAACACCGCAGTCTGGTCAGGAGGATCATTTATTTATGTACCAAAGGGTGTCAAAGTAGATATTCCACTGCAGGCATATTTCCGAATCAACACCGAAAATATGGGTCAATTTGAGAGAACTTTGATTATCGCTGATGAAGATTCATATGTTCATTATGTTGAAGGTTGTACAGCGCCAATTTACTCATCTGATTCACTGCACTCAGCAGTTGTTGAGATTATTGTGAAAAAGAATGCTCGAGTTCGATATACAACGATTCAAAATTGGTCCAACAATGTCTACAACCTGGTTACTAAACGCGCCACTTGTGCTGAAGGTGCCACCATGGAGTGGATCGACGGAAATATTGGGTCCAAAGTTACAATGAAATACCCTGCTGTAATGTTGATGGGACCTCATTCAAAGGGTGAAACTCTTTCCATAGCTTTTGCTGGTGAAGGTCAACATCAAGATGCTGGTGCAAAAATGGTTCATGCAGCCCCTTACACATCATCAACAATTATCTCTAAGTCAGTTGCCCGCGGTGGCGGTCGTACTTCATATCGTGGCCTTGTTAAGGTCGAAGAAGGAGCACATCACTCTAAGAGCACTGTTAAATGTGATGCGCTATTAGTTGACACTATCTCCCGCTCAGATACTTACCCTTATGTAGATGTTCGTGAGGATGATGTTTCTATGGGTCATGAAGCAACCGTCTCTAAAGTAAGTGATGATCAACTCTTCTACCTAATGTCCCGTGGTCTTGGCGAAGATGAAGCGATGGCGATGATAGTTCGCGGCTTTATTGAACCAATAGCAAAAGAGCTGCCAATGGAGTATGCCCTTGAACTTAATCGTTTAATTGAGTTACAAATGGAAGGCGCAGTCGGTTAATGAGTGTACTTGCCACAAATTATCTAACTCCAACAGGACGAGAAGAGGCTTGGCGGTTTACTCCGCTAAAGCGTTTGGCGGGGTTGCACGATAACTCCACTAAGGTCATTGATCACATCTCAATTGCGGCAAAATCGCCACTGCCAAATGGAGTAAGTCTTTTAGTTGCAGATGCTTCAGATTACCCGCCTTCCTACACAAGTACCGATGTTGTCACAAATCGTGTCAGGCAAGAGGTTAAGAAGATCTCAGTCCTTACCATCGCAAAAGATCTTGAGTTGACTGAGAGCATTTATTTGTCTCGTAATTGCTCAACCTCACCAGAGGTGAGTCGAATCCTCATTCAAGCAGGTGTGAATAGTAAAAGCACGGTTGTAATTGAGAACACCGGCACAGGTGAAATTGGAGAAGAGATCGAAATTAATCTCTCACCCGGGGCATCACTTGATCTAATTTCACTTCAGGAGTGGGATAGATCTGCAGTTCATATTGCCCAACACCACGCAATTGTTAGCAAAGATGCCCAGTTCACCTCTTATGTAGTTTCCGTTGGTGGCTCGGTAGTTCGAATCAGTCCAACAGTGGAGTTCACTGGCGCTGGATCATTCGCTGATTTATACGGAGTTTACTTTGCTACTGATGGTCAGCATTTAGAACATCGTATTCATGTTAATCACAATGTTGCCAATGCAAAATCAAGAGTAAATTACAAAGGCGCATTGGCGGGCAAGCAAGCCCATACAGTATGGATTGGTGATGTATATATACATAAAGGTGCTGAAGGCACTGACACATATGAGTTGAATAGAAATCTGCTTTTAACAGATGGAGCTAGAGCTGACTCTGTTCCTAATTTAGAGATTGAAACTGGTGAAATCGTTGGTGCAGGTCATGCTAGTACCACAGGTCGTTTTGATGATGAACAATTGTTTTATCTTCAATCCCGCGGAATTCCTGCAGATATTGCTCGGCGCTTAGTGATTCGTGGATTTTTTGCTGAAATTATTAATAAGTTGAAGAGCGCTGATCTTGAAGATCGACTAATGCTCCGCATTGATGATGAACTTGCAAAGGTAGGTCAGTGATGGCAGATTTAATTTTTGACACACTCGTAGAGGGAAAACCAGTTGCTGTTGAAGTTAACGGAACTCAGGTTTGTGTTGCCAAAGTTGGCAATGAGGTATTTGCAGTTGCTGATACTTGCACCCACGCAGAGGCCTCATTATCTGAAGGCGAAATTACTGGTGGCAAAATAGAGTGTTGGCTTCACGGCGCAGAGTTTGATCTTCGGACAGGGCAAGCGCTAACGCCCCCAGCAACAGCTGCATTGAAAACTTTCAAAGTTTTACGCAATGGCAATCAAATAACAATCACCGAGTAAATAGGAGAAATCAAATGAGCGTATTAGAGATTAAGAATTTACAAGTAAGCGTTGTAACAGATGCTGGAAACAAGGAGATTCTCCGCGGCGTGGACCTGACCATTAAATCTGGCGAAACACATGCCATTATGGGGCCTAACGGCTCTGGCAAATCAACACTTGCTTATTCCATTGCTGGGCATCCAAAGTATTTGATAACCGGTGGATCAGTCACCTTAGACGGAGCTGATGTACTTGAAATGAGTGTTGATGAGCGGGCAAAGTCTGGATTGTTTTTAGCCATGCAGTATCCAGTTGAGGTTCCAGGAGTTTCGGTTTCGAATTTTTTGCGCACTGCAGTAACTGCAATTCGTGGAGAAGCGCCAAAGGTGAGAACGTGGGTAGGAGAGGTTAAAGAAGCAATGGCTTCATTAAATATTGATACAGCCTTTTCAGAACGAAATGTAAATGAGGGTTTTTCAGGTGGAGAAAAGAAGCGTCATGAGATTTTGCAAATGGAATTACTAAAGCCAAAAATTGCAATTCTCGATGAGACTGATTCTGGCCTAGATGTAGATGCGCTACGGATTGTTTCAGAGGGAGTCAATAGGGTTAAAGCAAATTCAGATCTTGGGGTTATGTTGATAACCCATTACACCAGGATTTTGCGGTACATCAAGCCAGACTTTGTTCACGTATTTGCTAATGGCAAGATTGTTGAAGAGGGCGGTCCTGAGCTAGCTGACAAACTTGAAGAGAAGGGTTATGCAGAGTACATAACTGCCTAATTCATGAGTTCCGATCTTTCTATATACAAAAAGGATTTCCCGATATTTTCACGTTCTGTTCGTGGCGGTAACCCTTTAATATATTTAGACAGCGGCGCCACCTCTCAGAAGCCTGAAGTAGTTATTGAAGCGGAAGCAAATTTTTACCGTACAAAAAATGCAGCGGTACATAGAGGTGCTCACTTACTTGCCGAAGAGGCCTCTGATGCCTATGAGAGCGCTCGGGAGAATGTGGCTAGATTTATTGGTGCAGCGACAGCAGAGGTGATTTTTACTAAAAGTGCGACGGAGTCTTTAAATTTTCTTGCAACCTCCTTTGGAAATCCAGATTCACGTATATCGATTAAAGCAGGTGACGAAATTGTTGTCACTGAAATGGAACATCACGCCAATTTAATTCCTTGGCAGCAGTTGGCCAAAAGAGCTGGAGCTAAATTAACCTGGCTGTCAGTCACTGCAGAGGGACGCCTTGATCTATCAAATATAGACCGGGTAATTAATAGTAAAACTAAGATAGTTGCTATCACTCATCAATCCAACGTTTTCGGCACCGTTGTGCCAATCGAGCTAATTGTGAAGGCAGCTCGAAATGTTGGTGCATTAATCGTTCTTGATGCATGTCAATCTGTTCCACATTTTCCTGTCAATGTGAAGCAATTGGGCGTTGATTTCCTGGCTTTCTCTGGCCACAAAGTATTGGGACCAACTGGCATTGGAGTTTTGTGGGGTAAATCTGAATTGCTAGAAAAACTTGAACCAGCAATATTTGGCGGATCTATGGTTGATTCAGTAAGTATGGATGGTGCTACCTGGGCACCGGCTCCAAGAAAATTTGAGGCAGGGGTGCCAAACATGGCACAAGCTGTTGGCCTTTCAGCGGCTATCGATTACTTAAATCAAATAGGCATGCAAAATCTTGCACTCCATGAGCACCGATTGACTGAAGAGTTGCTGGCAGGATTGAAAGAGATTAAAGAGGTAACCGTTGTTGGACCACTGGATATGAAAGATCGGGGAGGGGTAGTTTCATTTACTGTGGATGGAGTTCATCCGCATGATGTTGGACAGGTGCTGGATCAATATGGAATCGCTGTGCGGACCGGTCACCACTGCGCTTGGCCTCTGATGAAAAAGCTCAATCTAGTCGGAACAACTAGGGCGTCATTTCATCTTTATAACAGTTCTGAGGATGTGTTGAGTTTGCTTAAAGCGGTGGAAAAAGTTACCGATTACTTTAAGGTGTCGAAATAATGGAATTAGATTCGCTTTATCAAGCGGTAATTTTAGATCATTATCGATCACCGCTTCATAAAGGCCTTTCCTCACAAAAAGATATTCAAGTCCATCACAACAATCCAAGCTGTGGTGACGAAGTAACACTAAACCTAACTATGCAAAATGGAATGGTTAAGGAGATTACTTGGGATGGAGTCGGCTGTTCAATATCGATGGCTAGTGCCTCTGTAATGAGTGATTTATTAACGGGAAAGGAGTATTTGCAAGCCCTAAAAATCTTAGAGGCGTTTGTTGAATTGATGCAAAGCAAAGGTCAATCAAAAGGAGATGAAGAGATACTTGAGGATGGCGTAGCTTTTGCAGGGGTCTCCAAGTTTCCAGCAAGAATTAAATGTGCGCTATTAGGCTGGATGGCCTTTAAAGATGCAGCAACACAGGTGATGGCGTAGAATAAGCATATGGGCGCAACTATTGATGATATTACCGAGGCGATGAAAGATGTAATCGATCCCGAATTAGGAATAAATGTAGTTGATCTCGGTTTAGTTTATGACATGCGATTAGATGAAAATAATATTGCAACTCTTGATATGACTTTGACCTCTGCTGCTTGCCCATTACAAGATGTTATTGAGGATCAAACTAGACAAGTTCTGGCAGACCTTACTTCAGATGTGAAAATTAACTGGGTGTGGTTACCGCCTTGGGGTCCAAATAAAATTTCTGATGATGGAAGAGAACAATTACGCTCGATTGGCTTTACCGTTTAAGTTTTTTGCTCTCACTCGCTAGGGTGTAGTTATGTCAATGCACTCAACCTGGATGTCATTTCGGTCATTGACCCAGGATTCATCGGTAAAAAATCAAAAGCTTAAGCCGGGTACCTTAAAACGAATCGCTAGTTTTGCAATTCCATACAAGATTTCACTCTTTTTCTTTCTTATTACCGTAGTCATTGATGCGCTTTTAATAGTTGCAACGCCATTACTACTTCGGCGCTTAATTGACGAAGGAGTCATACCTAAAAATTCTGAATTAGTAACTCAACTGGCACTTGCTGTAGGAGTTATTGCGTTGCTTGATGCCCTTTTCAGCATGATAGGTAGATGGTTTTCAGCACGGATTGGGGAGGGTTTGATTTATGACCTTCGCAGAATGATCTTTGAACATGTCCAACGCCAATCGATTGCTTTTTTTACTAGAACTCAAACAGGAGCTTTAATCTCGAGATTGAATTCAGATGTTATTGGCGCCCAACAAGCCTTTACTTCAACTCTTTCTGGAGTGATAAGCAATGTTTTAAGTCTTATTCTGGTGATTATTACAATGTTGACTTTGTCTTGGCAGATCACGTTGATCTCGCTAACGCTACTTCCACTATTTTTATATCCTACTAAATGGGTTGGCAGAAAGCTTCAAGGTTATACACGACAATCTTTTGATATAAACGCATCGATGTCAGCAACGATGACAGAGCGCTTTAATGTCTCTGGCGCACTGTTAGTTTCACTTTATGGGGATTCTGCCCGGGAGAAAACTGAGTTTTCTACTAAAGCGCGGAAGGTAGCAGACATAGGTATTTCTATTGCGTTGCTTAATCGACTTTTCTTCATCGCTTTAACTTCTATTGCGGCTATAGCAACAGCCGTTGCATATGGCGTAGGAGGCCAATTAGCAATCGAAGAACAATTAACCGTTGGAACTTTGCTCGCAATTACTGCCTTACTTGCCCGTCTTTATGGTCCGCTTACAGCCTTGTCAAATGTTCGCGTCGATGTAATGAGTGCATTGGTCTCATTTGAGAGAGTCTTTGAAGTTTTGGACTTACAACCCATGGTGGTAGATAGATCAAATGCCAAAGAGATAACTACAGATAAACCAGAACTTACCTTTGAAAATGTTTCATTTACCTATCCACGAGCTGAAGAGATTTCTTTAGCTTCGCTTGAAATTGTGGCAAAACCAGAGATTTCCATAACAGGACAAACCTTAAAAAATATCTCATTCACAGTAAAGCCTGGAACCCTTACTGGAATTGTTGGACCTTCAGGTGCTGGAAAGAGCACCATCAGTTCGTTAATCCCAAGACTTTATGATGTAACCTCTGGTCGAATATTGATTAACAACGAGGATATCCGAAATAGCACTATTAAATCGTTACGAAACATGATCGGAGTTGTCACTCAAGACTCACATATGTTTCATGACACGATTATGAATAATCTGCTGTATGCAAAAAATGATGCAAAATCAGATGAGATTGAATCTGCCTGTCGTGCGGCTCGGATATGGAGTTTTATAGAGAGTTTGCCAAATGGCTTAGATACGGTTGTTGGCGAGCGTGGCCATCGACTATCAGGGGGCGAGAAACAACGGCTTGCAATTGCAAGATTACTACTTAAACAACCGAGCTTGGTGATTCTAGATGAAGCTACAGCCCACCTTGACTCTGAGAATGAGGCTTTAGTTCAAGCGGCATTAAAAGAGGCATTAGTTGGCAGAACAAGTATTGTGATCGCTCATCGACTATCTACTATCATCCAAGCAGATCAGATTCTGGTGCTAGATGCCGGAGAGATTGTAGAGCGAGGAACTCACGAGCAATTAGTTGCAAATAAAGGGTTGTATTTTGATTTATTCGAAAGGCAAAATCTACAAGCAGATTTAATTTAATCTCTTTTGTTTTGGCGTAAATATTGCATCCTTTTTTATCGTTTCTCTTCCAGCGTTAGCGGCAATCACGGCTATGTATGGCAATGTAACTGCTCCAAAAAGGGCTATCCAGCGATATGGGCTAGGCAGAACAACTGTCAGAATGAAACACACTGTCCTGATCATCATCGATATGAAATATCTGCGTTGCCTTGCAGATTGATCAATAGTTAGACCTGACTGCGCGGTCGTTATTGACTGAGTTACCTCTTTGGGTTTTTTCATACCTTGATGATAGATGGTCTTGCCAGATATAGCGAGAAAAAAATGAGGTGACTCACTAAGTGTGAGCCACCTCATTTACAGATGATATTAGTTGTTAGTTCCCCTTGCTTTAGCGATTCGATTTAGAATCTGATATCCAAAAACTGCTAGGACTGTTGAATTGATAATTCCACTAAAAGTGAAATCTCCACGAGTCCAGGACATATCTGAGATACCAATGATTAGTGAAGAGGCTGCAATATAAAGATTTATTGGATTTGCAAAATTAACCCGGCCATCAATCCAAATTCTTGCACCTAGCACCCCAATCATTCCAAAGAGAGCAACTGTCACTCCACCCTTTACTCCAGCAGGAGTAGCTGAAAGAACAGCTCCAAATTTAGGTGACAGTGCCAGCAAAATTGCGCCAATACCCGCAAAAATGTATGCCAAAGTTGAGTAAACACGGCTAGCAGCCATTACTCCAATGTTTTCTGCATATGTAGTAGTACCGGAACCACCACCTAAACCAGCGAGTGTGGTTGCAGCGCCATCTGCGATCAGTGCATTTCCTACCTGATCATCTAAATTTTTTCCAGTCATTGCTGCAACTGCTTTTACATGCCCAACATTTTCAGCTATCAAAACTAAAACAACTGGGAGAAATAACAACATTGCGCTGCTGTCAAAGGTTGGGGAGGTAAAGGAAGGCATTGCAACCCATTTGGCCGCTGTAACACCTGAGAAATCGACATCTCCCATAAGTGCGGCAACAACATAGCCAACAACTAACCCCGCAAAGATACTGATTCTGCCCAGGAATCCACGGAAGAAAGCTGAAATTAAACCAATTGAAAGTAGAGTGATTAAACCAAGTCTTTGACCCATCATGAAGTCATTTTTTGCAGCACCGGCTAGGTTTAATCCAATAACCATAACAATTGTTCCAGTTACTACTGGTGGTAGTAAGGTATCGATCCATCCAGTTCCAGCAGCTTTCGCGATGAAGCCAACGATGGCTAGTAAAACACCGGCAGCAACGATTCCACCTAATGCAGCTGGAATACCACCTGAGGTTTTCGCCGCAGCTACTGGCGCTAAGAATGCAAAGGATGATCCCAGGTAGCTCGGAAGTTTATTTTGCGTGATAATAATGAACAACAAGGTTCCGATACCAGAAAAAAACAGAGTGGTGGTCGGAGAGAATCCGGTAATAATTGGCACTAGGAATGTTGCACCAAACATGGCTGCAATATGTTGAATTCCCATGCCTAGTGTTCGAGGCCATGAGAGACGTTCATCTGTTGATACAACCTCACCGGGTTGTATTTGTTTGCCATTTCCATGAAGTTTCCAACTAAGCATTGTTTCTCCTTAATTGTTATACCTACTTCAATTCTGAAGAGGTAGCTTTCAGGCCCAAAGGGGGTAGGCGCTAAATAAAAAGAATAGAACTGCTGGGGTCAAAAACTGGTAACTACCTGTGAGTTTCTGATAATTTCCTTGGACTATGGGTGGTTCTACGCTCAGTTTTAGGATCAGATGCCACCTTGGGTATGCTTGACCCATCAAGTGGATGCATACGCTCCCACCTTCTCCGCCACGGCGGACTGGTTGCTTCTTTAGAAGCGCGGCTGTTTTCGCTTGTGCAATGCCTCAATAATCTAGCGAAACGGCAAGGAGAAGTTATCAGCACAGAACCACGTATCAATGATCGAATTCGCGTCCCTGAAGTTCGGTTGATTGGCTATGACGGTGAACAGCTTGGCGTAACTGCAATAGATAAAGCGCTCAAGTTATCCGAGGAGATCGGGTTAGATCTCGTGGAGATTTCACCTGATGCAAATCCTCCGGTCTGCAAAATAATGGATTTCGGAAAATATAAGTACGAGATTGCACAAAAGGCTAGGGAAGCACGGCAAAATCAAACACACATTGTTGTGAAAGAAATGCGACTTCGACCAAATATCGAACCTCATGATTACGAAACAAAGCGCAATCATATTGAACGATTTTTGTTAGGTGGCGACAAGGTGAAGGTAACGATTCAGTTCCGCGGTCGAGAACAATCTCGTCCTGAAATGGGTTATCGGTTATTGCAAAAGCTTGCTGAAGAGCTTGCCGAGGTATCACTCGTTGAGTTTGCGCCCAAGCAAGAGGGACGCAACATGACGATGGTGTTGGGGCCAGCGAAGAAACCTGGATCCGCCAAGAAAGCGGCTCCAAAAGCACAAGCCGTTCCAAAATAGTTTTATAAGTAATTCAACAGGAGGTAAGAAATGCCAAAGATGAAAACACACAGTGGCGCCAAAAAGCGTTTTCGCGTTACTGGTTCTGGAAAGATCATGCATGAGCGTGCTGGTAAACGCCACCTGCTTGAACGCAAATCTTCGAGATTAACTCGTCGCCTAACTGGTGATGTGACCGCTAAAGCGCCTAACGCATTTGCTGCTAAGCGCATGCTCGGTTTGAAGTAAG
The DNA here is from genome assembly GCA_964506125.1 of uncultured Candidatus Nanopelagicus sp. Classification (GTDB taxonomy): domain Bacteria; phylum Actinomycetota; class Actinomycetes; order Nanopelagicales; family Nanopelagicaceae; genus Nanopelagicus. The sequence goes on along the minus strand of CAZDKV010000004.1, from coordinate 9,826 downwards.
GGAGAGATAAATGGCTAGAGTAAAACGAGGTGTTCATGCGGCGAAGAAGCGCCGTACAACTTTAGAGCGTGCTGCGGGATATCGTGGTCAACGTTCTCGTCTCTTTTCGAAGGCAAAGGAGCAAGTAACTCATTCACTTGTTTATGCATTTAATGATCGTAAAGATAAAAAAGGTGATTTTCGTCGTCTTTGGATTCAGCGTATTAATGCAGCAGCGCGGGCAAACGGAATGACTTATAACCGTTTGATTCAAGGATTAAAGGCTGCTGGAATTGAAGTAGATCGCCGTGTTTTATCTGAGCTTGCAACAAATGATCCTGCAGCTTTCGCTAAATTAGTTGAAATTGCTCGCAAGAATGTTGTAACTGCCTGATTCATCTCTAATCAATTAAATAGAGATGGAAAACATTACGAGCCTTAATTCGCCTCACATCGAGCGAGTTAAGGCTCTTACTGGTTCCAGAGGTAAAAAGAATCGAGAAATAGAAAACGCCTTTATTGCCGAAGGTATTCAGGCAGTTCGCGAGGCGCTTAACCCCAAACTTGCAGAAGGTTTAGCAGTAAAGCGAGTTTATGTAACTGAATCAGGAATGAGCAAACTAGCTGGATCTGTTGGTGCCTCCGTTCTAGAAAAACATGAAGTGATCTTGGTTTCTGATCAAGTAATGAACGCTATGGCAGATTCAGAATCACCACAGGGAATCATTGCCTTGTGTTCAACCAAAACTTTAAAAGTTCAAGATCTTTGGAAGCTAAAGCCAAAAAAAGTAGCTTTCTTTTGGCAGATTCAAGATCCTGGTAATGCAGGCACAGTGATTCGAAGCGCTGATGCTGCTGGCTTTGATGCTGTTGTTTTTTCAAATGAAAGCGTGGATGTATTCAATCCTAAGACTGTTCGCGCCACGGTTGGATCACTTTGGCATATACCAGTTGTCAGTGATGTGGATATTAACGAATTTATCACGGGGGCCAATGAAAATGGAGTTTCACTTTTTGCATTGACTGGTGATGGTACAGAGATCTTTAATTCTGCATTTGTTGCTAAAAATTCAAGCAAACCGTCAGCTTGGATTTTTGGTAATGAAGCCCGTGGCCTGCCAGATCTGCCAAGTCAGATATCTAAGGTGGCTATTCCGATGAAGGGCTTTGCTGAATCACTAAATGTGGCAAGTGCAGCGGCAATTGTCCTGCATTCTGTAGGTCAGTCCTTATAGACTAATCCGATTATGTCGTTAGATCAGAACAAAATTGCCGAAGATCTGGCACAAGCACTTCAAGCCATTGAATCGGCCTCCGACCTAGATGGGCTGAAACAAGTAAAAATTGATTATGTTGGTGATAAATCACCCTTAGCCAAAGCAAACCAAGCCCTTGCAACAGTTGATCAATCACTGCGTGCGCAATTTGGTAAATTAATTGGATCGGCCCGTGCTGAGGTAAATCAAGCTTTTGAACAAAGAAGTGCCAAGTTATCTGAGATGCGAGACGCACAAATGTTGCTTACCGAAAAAGTTGATGTGACCCTGCCTGGTAGGAGAACACTTAAAGGTGGGTTACATCCACTAACAATTTTGACCAATGAGATCAACGATCTGTTTATCGGTTTGGGTTACAAAGTGGCTGAAGGCCCAGAGCTCGAAGCTGAATGGCTTAACTTTGATGCGCTAAATATTCCAGCTGATCATCCTGCTAGAACGATGCAAGATACTTTTTTTGTCGAACCACTTGAATCTAAATTGGTATTGCGCACACATACCTCTCCGGTACAAATAAGAACTATGCTCAATGAGAAGCCTCCAATTTATGTTATTTGTCCAGGTAAGACCTATCGTGCCGATGAATTAGATGCAACTCACACACCAGTTTTTCATCAGGTTGAAGGATTGGTAATTGATGAGAAGATCACTATGGGTGACTTGAAAGGCACATTAGATTTCTTCGCTAAAGCTATTTTTGGTGATCAAGTGAAAACTCGATTACGTCCAAGCTTTTTCCCTTTTACCGAACCTTCCGCTGAGGTTGATGTGTTTTTCAATGGTCGCTGGATTGAATGGGGTGGCTGCGGAATGGTTAATCATAAAGTGTTAGATGCATGCGGCGTAGATACCAAGAAATATTCAGGTTTTGCATTTGGTATGGGATTAGAAAGAACATTGATGGTCAAGCATGGCATCACAGATATGCACGACATTGTTGAGGGTGATGTTCGTTTTTCTCAAAGTTTTGGCGTGGGCAATAAATGAAAATTCCTTTAAGTTGGCTGCGGGAGTTTGTGGCCCTGCCGCCCAAAATTAATTCTGAACAAGTTTCTCAAGCTTTTGTGAAGGTTGGTTTTGAGGTCGAAAGCATCGAAGAACAGGGAAGGGATTTAAAGGGACCTTTGGTAGTTGGCAAAGTTCTTTCAATTGAGGAGTTATCTGGACACAAGAAACCAATTAGATTTGTTGGCATCGATGTTGGTGAGAAAAAAACACGTTATGTCATTTGTGGAGCACGTAATTTTAAGGTGAATGATCTAGTTGTTGTGGCACTGCCAGGAGCGACACTTCCCGGTGATTTTAAAATTTCAGCCAGAGAAACCTATGGCAAGGTAAGTGACGGCATGATTTGCTCGGCTAAAGAAGTTGGTATTAGCGATGAACATGCAGGAATTATCGTGTTGCAAGAGGGCAAGATTGGCCAAGATGCCATCAAACTCTTAGAAGTCAACGATGTCATCTTTGATATCGCAGTCAATCCTGATCGTGGGTATGCCATGTCAGTACGGGGATTGGCTCGGGAATTGGCTGGTTCATTGCAGCTCAAATTTGTAGACCCGGCTGATCCTAAAATTGCTAAGAAGTTTGGAAAGAGTAAGAATCCAAAAGCGATATCTGTAAAGATTGAAGATAAATCTGGTGCGGATCAAATTTATATAAGAACTTTAGAAAATGTAAATGTGAAGAAAAGTACTCCGTTATGGATGCAAAGAAGAATTGAAAAATGCGGCATGAGATCTATTTCGTTAGCAGTCGATATCACAAATTATGTGATGCTAGAACTTGGCCAACCATTACACGCCTTTGATGCGCAATACATCATGGGCGGACTTCGAGTAGTTAGAGCGGGGAAATTCAATAAGTTGACCACCTTAGATAAGGTTGATCGAAAATTGGATCCAGATAACTTATTGATTGCAGATTCAAAGAGTGCGTTAGCTTTGGCTGGAACTATGGGTGGGTTAACCTCTGAAGTATCATCATTAACAACCAAAATCGCATTAGAGGCTGCTCACTTTGATCCAATTAGCATTGCTCGTAATTCAAGATCGCATAACTTATCTAGTGAAGCCTCTAGACGAATGGAACGTAATACCGATCCAGTATTAGCTGAAATTGCATCCGCTAGGGCAACTCAACTACTTATTGATTTAGCTGATGCAAAATATGTTGGAGCATCTTTTGCAGGATCGCCGATAAAGAACCGCAAGGAAAAAATTTCACTCTCACAAATATCTCAATATCTTGGGTATCCATACACCTTGAAACAGGCCAAAACCGCTCTGCTTTTAATTGGTTGCAAAGTATTAGGTAGTGGAGATCTTTTAACTGTTGAGGTTCCCACCTGGCGACCAGACTTAATTAACTTTGCAGATTTTGCTGAAGAAATAGCCCGTTTAAACAGCTATGACTTGATTCCTGCCACACTGCCAATAGGAAAAGGTGGGGGCCGGTTAAGTGATATGCAGTACCGAAAACGTGCTGTCGCGACCGCACTAGCTAACCAAGGATTTACCGAGGTTATCAATTATCCATTTGTAAGCCAAGAGATGGTTGAACTTCTTGGTTTCACTGGAGATCGAGCGAAATCTTTCAGAATCACTAATCCTATGTCGGAGGAGTTTCCATTACTTCGTACACACCTTTTACCTGGCTTGTTAACAACAGCTGTGCGCAATATCGGCAGGGGAGCAAAGAATCTTGCTATCTTTGAAATCGGTACTGTTTTCAGAAACACTACCCCGCTAGGTAAGGCTGTAAATCCAGGTGTAAACAAACGCCCTAGTGAGAAAATCATCAAAGAGATTTACGACGGGGTGCCAAAGCAGATGTTATTTGTCGGTGCGGTGGTTACTGGCGAAAAAATATTGAGTGATTGGCAAGGATCGGGTAGTAAATTCACCTGGAGTGATGCCATTGCTAAGGCACAAGAGATTATCGAGTCAACTGGAAATGATTTTGAAGTTATTGGTAGTGATCTAGCGCCATGGCATCCAGGTAGATGTGCAGAGTTGCGTGTAAATGGTAAGCCAGTTGCTCATGCTGGAGAATTACACCCTAGAGTGATTGCTGCCTTGAATTTACCAGAGCGAAGTTGCGCTTTTGCTGTAATTTTAAGTGAGTTACCTGTAGCTGGTGTTACAAAAGCACCTGCAATTTGGAATTTTCCAGCAGTGGTTCAGGATGTAGCACTTGTTGTGGATGCGAAAACAACAGCTGCTGATTTAGCTGCGGCCTTAAAGCTAGGAGCCGGCTCCTTATTGGAATCAATTGTTTTGTTCGATCGGTATGACCAAATGGCCGACGACAAAGTTTCCTTAGCTTTCACATTAACTTTCAGAGCTTCAGATCGCACATTAACCTCTGATGAGGTGGCGCGATACCGTGATCAAGCAATCGCTCAGGCCGCTAAGAAGTTGGGTGCAGTGCTACGGGGTAATGCATAAATATGCAAAGATTTGCATAAATATACCGAATAACGATACCCTCTGACTATGAAAATCGGGGTGGTTGGCGCCAGCGGATATGCAGGCGGGGAGTTGCTGCGATTACTATCTGCTCACCCAAATTTTAAAATTGCATTTATTGCTGCACACTCCAATGCTGGAGAATCAATAACTTCTCTGCACCCTCATTTGACCCAATTTGAGGGTCAGAGTTTTTCAGCGGTAAGTATTGGTGATTTGAATAAATGTGACTTAGTTTTCACAGCCTTGCCCCATGGTGAATCGGCAAAATTAATATCCCAATTGGATGGACAAGTGAAAATTGTTGATTTAGGCGCCGATTTTCGTCTGACAAATAAAGATCAGTGGGAGAAGTATTACGGTGGATCATATGCTGGAAATTGGACCTATGGATTACCAGAGTTAACAAACCATGATTTGATTGCTAAATCTAGGCAAGTTTCCAATCCGGGATGTTATGCAACAGCCATCGCCCTATCAATTGCTCCAGCTTTAAATCAGACTGACAGCGAAGACATTGTTGTGGTTGCAGCCAGCGGAACTACTGGTGCTGGTAGGACTGCCAAGATCAATTTGATCGGTAGCGAGGTAATTAACAATCTAACTTCTTATAAATTCGGGGGAGTTCATCAACATACACCGGAAATAGAACAGGTACTGAATTCGATCTCTGGTAAATCGGTAAAAATCTCATTTACTCCAATACTTGCTCCTATGCCTAGAGGAATTTTAGCGACGGTGACAAGCAAATTAAAAGCCGCAAGTTCATCAGCGCAGATAAGAGAAGTTTATGAAGATTTCTATAGTCAAAGTAAGTTTGTTAAATTATTACCTGAAGGCCAAATGCCAATGACTAGTTCAGTGCTCGGCACAAATAATGTTTCTATGCAGATTGCCTTAGATTCTCATGTAAATCGACTCGTAATTTCAACTGCGATAGATAATCTTGGCAAAGGCGCTGCAGGGCAAGCGATCCAAAACGCTAATCTAATGTTTAATCTGGCAGAGGATGCTGGATTGCAATTGACGGGTGTTCGATGATTGTTATCAAATACGGCGGTAATGCACTGCCAGATCACAACACATCCGATCCGGTATTAGAGGCGATTGCGGATGCTTTTTTAGATGGTGAGCAAATAGTTTTAGTCCATGGAGGTGGGCCTCAAATTGACGCAGCCCTAGAGGAAAAAGGGTTGGGTAAGAATAAAGTGGCAGGTTATCGAGTAACTGATGAAGAGGTATTCAACGTTGTGCAATCTGTGCTTAGCGGCCAAGTTTTAAGATCCATCGTTAATTACCTAATTGGAAGTGAAGTCAACGCTGTTGGATTATCAGCATCAGATGGTGGCTTAATCAGAGCTCGTAAATTTAAGCCAATTGTTGATGGAAAATCTGTTGATATTGGATATGTGGGCGAGGTTGATGAGATAAATCCAATGATCTTAGAGACGTTAATGACCGAAGGTTTCTTGCCAGTGATATCACCAGTGGCAACAGATAATGATGGTGTGGGTTTTAACATTAATGCAGATCTAGTAGCAGCAGCAGTTGGTGGAGCGCTCAGAGCTGACTCCGTGATTTTCTTAACTGATGTTGAGGGTATTTATCGGGCATGGCCAGATAAATCATCTTTGATCTCTGAAATTTCAATTGATGAACTAAAACAGATTGCGCCAAGTTTTACAGATGGAATGATTCCAAAAGTGAAGGCGGCAATTAGTGCGATTGATTCAGGTGCATTTTCAGTAAGAATCGCAAATGGGACGGATCTTGCATCAGTTCTAGATGCTTTGGATAATCAAGGTGGAACATTGGTGAGCGCTTAATGGCTAAGTTAAATCTGCAAAGTGCAACTGCTAGACGTTCCTTGGTAATCCGCTTAGTTGATGATGCCTTGATTCATTCTCAAAGTGATCTAGTCAGAGAGTTAGGCAAATTAGGTTATGTAGTAACCCAGGCGACAGCAAGTAGAGATTTAGAGGAGTTGGGTGCGGTTCGAGGAAAAGATAACTCTGGAGTCTTCCGCTATCAATTTGTTTCAGCACCGCAAAGTTCGAAGAGCAGGGGCGTATCTGAACTGATTGCATCTGTTGAATCAAGTGGTAATTTGGCAGTTGTTAAGACACCACCTGGCGCAGCTCAGCTTTTGGCAGGGAATTTAGACCGCGCCATGAAGAGCGGCAAATTAAATTCAGCGATCGGTACGATTGCAGGTGATGACACTGTCTTGGTTGTTGCTAAGTCTGCTTCAGGTGGCTCATCGCTTGCCAAGGAAATCAACAAGTATTTTGGAGGTAAGTAAATGACGCTTTGGGGAGGCAGATTTAATCAATCACCGGCTCAATCGATGCGGGATTTGTCTCGAAGCGTGCACTTTGACTGGAGATTAGCCCCATACGAAATCGAGGTGAATCTGGTTCATCTTAAAAATTTGTTAAAGCAAAAGATTGTTTCAAAATCAGATGGTGAAATACTTGAAAAAGGTTTGCTAGAGCTGGCAGGTGAGATTGGTAGTGGAAAATTCACATATAACAATGATGATGAAGATGTGCACAGTGCAATAGAGCGTGGGCTGGTCGAAAAATGCGGTCCAATTGGTGGGGCTATTCGCGCTGGTAGATCCCGAAATGATTTAGTAATCACAGATTTTAAGTTATACCTAGTAGATCATTTGCTTGAAATAGCCAGCGCATTAACCGTATTGGCAAGAAACTTTAATACCCAAGCCCTCACTCATATAGATGTTGTTGCGCCCGGCTTCACACATACCCAGCACGCTCAGCCAATTACCTTTGGACAAGAGTTGAGCAAGCACTCTCATGCTTTGCTTAGAGATGTGGATCGAATCTTTGACTGGATTGATCGAAATAATTACTCCCCATTTGGCGCAGGTGCTTTAGCGGGATCCTCCATCCAAAGTGAGCCTGAGATTTCAGCCTCGAAACTAGGCTTTAAAGGAGTGATGCAAAACAGTATTGACGCAGTTAGCGACCGTGATTTTGCTGCTGAGGCTCTTTTTATAATGGCGATGATCGGTATTCATCTATCAAAGATCGGTGAGGAGTTTGTGCTCTGGAGCTCAACTGAATTTGATTGGGTGGAAATTGATGATGCTTATGCAACCGGCTCCTCGATAATGCCGCAAAAGAAGAATGCCGATGTTGCAGAATTAGCAAGAGGAAAATCAGGTCGCTTTATTGGCAACTTAACATCTCTACTTGTGGTGTTAAAAGCGATGCCATTTGCATACAACCGTGACTTGCAGGAGGATAAAGAACCCATCTTTGATTCAGTGGAGCAATTATTGGTTTTGCTGCCTGCAATCTCTGGCATGGTGGATACTGCGAAATTTAAACAAGCTAATATTTCCAAATCAGCTTCAGCTGGTTACTCATTAGCAACTGAGATTGCAGATTTTTTAAGCAAAACCGGGGTTCCTTTTTCTATTGCTCATGAGGTGGCAGGAGCTTGCGTAAAGTTCTGTGAGAAAAATGGAATAGAACTTGAGCAAATGAGTGATCATCAATTACAGGAGATGCACCCAAATTTAACCCCTGAGGTTAAGAAATATCTGAATGTTACTGGCGCTATCTCCAGCCGTACCTCAGCAATGGGTACATCAAAAAGTTCGGTTTTAGCGGCCATTAATAAATTAAACCAGGACATCTCTGGGGTAGATAAGGCAATTGCCTCCCTACGAAAGCAGTTTTCAGGCATGATCAACCCATGAGTAAAGCACTTTTAGAAGATTTAGAGTGGCGCGGGTTGATCGCGCAATCTACCGATCGCAAAGAGCTTGAAACTGCCTTATCTAAGCCAATCTCGCTATACCTTGGCGTGGATCCAACCGCACCGAGTATGCACCTGGGCAATCTTGTTGTTTTTTTAGTACTACGAAGGTTTCAATTAGCCGGACACCGTCCTATCGCTCTGGTCGGAGGAGCAACTGGATTGGTGGGAGATCCCAGCGGTAAAAATGATGAGCGTACTTTGAATGAAGAGAAACTAGTTGCTGATTGGGTTGCAAAAATACGTAAACAGGTAGAGAAGATCTTAGATTTCAAAGATAAGAGTGCCAGTGCCAAGTTAGTAAATAATCTAGATTGGACCAAATCAGTATCAGCCCTTGAATTATTAAGAGATATAGGTAAACACTTTTCGGTTAATCAAATGCTGGCAAAGGATTCTGTAGCGACAAGACTTTCTTCTACCGGTATCTCCTATACAGAGTTTTCCTACCAAGTGCTGCAAGCTTTTGATTACCTAGAGCTTTATCGGCGAGATCAATGTAAGTTGCAAATTGGTGGCTCTGACCAATGGGGAAATATCGTTGCTGGATTAGATCTGATTCGAAAGGTTGAAGGGGGTAGTGCTCACGCACTTACTGTGCCATTGCTAGCAAAATCTGACGGTTCAAAGTTTGGTAAAACAGCAAGTGGAGCGATCTGGCTAGATGAGAACATGACTAGTGCATATGAGTTTTTTCAATTCTGGCTCAATAGCGATGATGCTGATATGCCTAAATTGTTAAAGGTGTTTTCTATGAAGGATCGATCAGAGATTGAGCGGTTAATTGAAACTTTAAAGGTAAATCCAGGTGCCAGAGAGGCTCATCGTGAATTAGCTAGGGAGATGACTACCCTGATTCATGGCCAGCAGATGGCTAAATCGGTAGAGGATGCGGCGAAGGCGTTGTTTGGCCAAGGTGAGATCGATCAGTTAGATCTAAAAACCCTTGATTCGGCCCTATCCCAGCTGCCAAAAACCACCATTAAAAAGGGAGAGCCCTACCCATCCTGGGTAGATCTACTAGCTGCTACCGGCGTAGTTGACTCAAAATCTGCTGCAAGAAGGATTGTGAAGGAGGGTGGGGGGTATTTGAACAATAAAAAGGTGGAGAGTGAGGATTTCACCCCTTCGAAAAATGACCTTTTACATGGGAAATACCTACTGTTGCGCAAGGGCAAGCGCGATCTTGCCGCCGTTGAGGTAATAGGCTAAAAACACTCACTTTTAGCCGTCAAGTCGATTTGACCCCCCTTTGCCGCGGGGGCTATATTTCACCTCCCCATACGAGACGGACTTCAGAAGAAGGCCGGG